>NZ_JBFABB010000007.1:0-104026 GCF_040640035.1 Micromonospora sp. NPDC023633
CCGACGGTCCTGGACCTGCCCGCCGCACCGGCAACCGCCGCCGCACCGCCCCGCGTCGGCCGGTCCCCGGCCGGGGCCGCCCTGCGGACCCGGATCGACGACGGCACCGCCGCCGTGGTCCGGGACCTCGCCCGCACCAGCCGGGCCAGCCTGCACATGGTCGGGCTGGCCGCCTTCGCGGCGCTGGTCGCCGCGGAGACCGGCCGCACCGACCTGCTGATCGGCGTCGCCTTCGCCGGCCGGACCAGCGTCGCCGCCGAGCAGAGCGTCGGCTGCTTCGTCAACACCATGCCCCTGCGCCTGCGGCCCGGCCCGGACCGGTCCTTCGCGGACCTGCTGGACGAGGCCCGCCGGGTGACCCTCTTCGCCGCCGCCCACCAGGACGTGCCGTTCGACGTCGTCGTCGAGCGGCTCCGCCCGGCCCGGCAGCCGGACCGCAACCCGCTCGTCCAGGTCGCGTTCGGCGTGCAGAACGCCCCGGCGGCCCGGCACGTCGACGCGTCCGGCGTCGAGTTCGTCGGGGTGGAGCTGACCCCCGACACCGCCCGGCTCGACCTGACCCTCTGGCTCGACGAGCGCCGGGACGGGCTGGAGGCGCTCTGGACCTACCGCACCGACCGCTTCGACGGCGGCCTGGTCGCCACGTGGCACCGCCGCTTCACCGCATTCCTACGCGGCGCGGCCGCCGATCCCCGGCGCAGCCTCGCCGAATGTGCCCAAACCCTGGGGGGAACGAGAGATGAGTGAGCAGACCCCGGCCGCGCCGGTGATCCCGCGCCGCAGCCGCGAACGGTCCCTGGTCGACGTACGCCCCGACTGGCCCGGCGGGCCCCTGCCGGCCCTCGTCCAGGCCAACGTGCCCGACGTGGACCTGGCCGCCTGGCTGGCCGGCAGCCGGTCCACCGTGGACGAGCTGGCGCGCCGCGCCGGCGCCGTGCTGTTCCGTGGCTTCGCGGTGGACGGCGCGGCCGACTTCCGCACCGTGATGGCCGCCCTCTCCGACGACGTGCTCAGCTACGGCGAGCGTTCGTCGCCGCGCAGCGAGGTGACCGAGGGGGTGTACACCTCCACCGAGCACCCGGCCGACCAGCCGATCGTGCTGCACAACGAGCAGTCGTACACGGTGAACTGGCCGCTGCGGATCGTCTTCCACTGCGAGACCGAGCCCGCCGCCGGTGGGCGCACCCCGTTGGCCGACAGCCGCCGGGTGCTCGGCCGGCTGCGGCCGGAGACGGTCGCCGGGTTCGAGCGCCGGGGAGTGCTCTACCGGCGCAACTACCTGCCGGGGATCAGCCTGCCGTGGCAGACGGCCTTCCAGACCGACAGCCGCGCCGAGGTGGAGGCGTACTGCGCCCGCGCGCTGATCGACGTCGAGTGGGTCGGCGAGCAGCAGCTGCGCACCCGGCAGGTCCGCCCCGCCGTGCGGGAGCACCCGGTGACCGGGGAGCGGACCTGGTTCAACCACGCCCTGTTCTTCCACGTCACCTCGCTGCCCGAGGAGGTCAGCGCCGGCCTGCGCGCGTCCCTGGCCGAGGAGGACCTGCCCTACCAGACCGCGTACGGCGACGGCACCCCCATCGGCGACGACGTGCTGGCCGAGCTGCGCGCGGCGTACGCGGCCGAGACCCGGTCCTTCGCCTGGCGGCGCGGCGACGTGCTGCTGGTGGAGAACATGCTGGCCGCGCACGCCCGGGAGCCGTTCACCCCGCCGCGACGCATCCTGACCGCGATGTCCGACCCGGTGGCCGCGCCCGAGCTGGCCGCCGCCACCGTCGCCCCCGCCGGCGCGACCGGGATCCGGTCGTGACCGGGCCGGCGCCGCGTCGGCGCGGCACCGGTGCCGGCGCGGTCGCCTCGCCGGTGTCCCGCCGGGTGCTGGTCGACGACACGTTCGTGCTCATGGTGGAGGCCGCCGTGCCGGACCTCGACCTGGCCGGGTGGCTGGCGGGGCGCCGCGACGATCTGCTGCGCGACCTCGACGCCCACGGGGCGGTCTTCTTCCGGGGCTTCGAGGTGGCCACGGCCGACGACTTCAGCCGGGCCGCCCGCGCGGTCAGCCCGGACCTGCTCGGCTACCTGGAACGCGCCGCGCCCCGGCACGAGGTCGCGGAGAAGGTCTTCACCTCCACCGAGTTCAACGCCGAGCAGTGGATCCCGCTGCACCACGAGATGTCGTACTCGCACAACTGGCCCACCCACCTCTACTTCTGGTGCGCCCAGCCGGCCACCGGCAGCGGCGGCGCGACCCCGCTGGCCAGCGAGCGGGTGGTGAGCCCGCGCATTCCCGCCGAGGTGCGGGAGCGGTTCCTGCGCGACGGGGTCAGCTACGTGCGCAACTACGGCCCGCACCTGGACCTGCCCTGGCAGGAGGCGTTCCAGACGACCGACCGCGCCGAGGTGGAGAAGTACTGCGCCGACTCGGCGACCGAGTACACCTGGCTCGACGGGGACGGGCTGCGGACCCGGGCCCGCCGGCAGGCGGTGGCGACCCACCCCCGCACCGGCGAGACGGTCTGGTTCAACCACGCCCACCTGTTCCACGTCTCCAACATGCCCGCCGAGGTCTCGGCCGCCCTGCTGCGCGAGTACGGGCCCGAGGGGCTGCCCCGCAACGCCTACTACGGCGACGGCGAGCCGATCCCCGACGAGGTGGTGGCCGGCATCCGGGACCTGTATCGGGAACACGCGGTGTCGGTTCCCTGGCAGCGCGGCGACGTGCTGGTGGTGGACAACTTCCTGGCGACCCACGGTCGCGAACCCTTCAGCGGCGACCGGCAGATCCTGGTCGCCATGTCCGACCTCTACCTCAACCGGAGCGTGGTGTGAACGGCTACCGTCTGTCCCCGATCCAGCGGCTGGCCTGGTCCGGGGCGCAGGACCTGGTCCGCGCCCGGGTGCTGCTCGACCGCCCGCTGGACCACGCCCGGCTGCAGAGCGCCCTGGACGCGGTCGTCGCCCGGCACGAGGCGCTGCGCCTGACCCTGGTGCACCACCCCGGGCTGCGGGTGCCGCTGCAGGACGTCGACGACGGCCGCAGCGTCGTCGTCGGCGCCCAGGGCGAGCTGTCGGTGACCGTCACCGACGACGCCCTGGAGCTGGCCGCCACGCCGCTGATCGCCGACCCGGCGAGCCTGCGGCTCGTCCTCGCCGACCTGGCCCGCGCCTACGCCGACGGCCGGCTGCCCGACGACGCCGACGCCCTGCAGTTCCTCGATGTCACCGAGTGGCAGCTGTCGGAGCGGCAGCAGGCCGACGTCGGCACACCCGCCGCGCCGGCCGCGCGACTGGTCACCCCGCACGGCGACGACCCGGCCGAGGTCGGCACCGCGACCGTGCCGGCCGCGGCGCTGACCGCCGCCGCGCGGGAGGCCGGCGTCGGCGTCGCGAGCCTGATCTTCGCCGCCTGGGCGCTCGCGCTGTCCCGCCGGGCCGAGCCGCCCGCCGGCCTCGACGACGCGGACCTGGTGCTGGCCCGCTGGAGCGACGGGCGCCAGGCCAGCGGGACGGCCGCCGTCGTCGGCCCGCTGGGCGGCTACGCGCCGGTCCGGCTGGGCCTGCCGCTGCCGGCCGCGCCCAAGGCGCTGCTCGACGAGGTACGCGCGGCCGAGTCCACCGCCGAGGAGACGTTCCACCTGGTCGACCCGGTCGGCGAGCACTCCGACGCGGTCGCCGGTTTCGCCGTCGTGCCGGCCGGCGACCCGGCGGCCCTGGGCGGCCTGGGCGCCACCGCCGTCGAGGTCTCCGCGCCGCCCGCGACGGCCGGCCCGCAGCTGACCGCCGTGACCGGCGACGACGAGGTGACCCTGCGGGTCGTCGGGGGCCGCTGGCTGCTGGAGGGCCTGCTGGCGATCCTGGGGACGCTGCCCCGGGCGCTGGCCGACGGCACGCCGCTGGTGCTGACCGGGGAGTCCGAGGCCCGCTGGCTGAGCGAGGCGGCCGGCGAGCCGTCCCGCGCCGCGGTGCGCACCATCGTCGAGCTGCTCGACGACGGGCTCTCCGGCGCCGACCAGGACACCCCGGCGGTCGTCGCCGCCGACGGCACGTACACCGTCGGCGAGCTGCGCGACGTCGCGGCCCGGGTCGCCGCCGGCCTGGTCGAGCGGGGGCTGCACCGCGCGCCGGTGGGCGTGCTCGCCACCCGGTCCCGGGACACCGTCGCCGCGTTCCTGGGCGTGCTGCGCGCCGGCGCGGTGTACGTGCCGCTGGATCCGGCGGCGCCGGCGGAGCGGCTCGCCGCGCAGGTCCGCGCGGTCGACGCCGGGCTCGTCGTCGGCGCGGGGGGCCCGGCGGGGATCGCCGCCGCCACCGTCGCCGAGCTGGCCGCCGGCACCGCGACGGCGGCCGTGCCCCCGGTGGCGCCGACCGATCCCGCCTACGTCATCTTCACCTCCGGCTCCACGGGCACCCCGCGGCCGGTCCAGGTCTCGCACGGCGCCGCCGCCCACCTGGCGTACGCGCTGGAGGAGACAGTGTACGCGGGCAGCCGGGCCGGGCTGCGGGTGGCGGTGAACGCCCCGCTCACCTTCGACGCCTCGGTCAAGCAGCTCGTGCAGCTGGCCCACGGCCGCAGCCTGTACCTGGTGCCGGAGGACGCCCGGCGCGACGGCGTCGAGCTGGCCGCCGTCCTCGCCGACAACCGGGTCGACGTGCTCGACCTGACCCCCTCCCAGCTGCGCATCCTGCTCGCCGGGGCGGGCGGCACCCGGCTGCCGGAGCTGCTGCTGGTGGGCGGCGAGGCGATCCCGCCGGACCTCTGGGACACCCTCGGCGCGCTGCCCGGCGTCCGGGCGGTCAACCTGTACGGGCCCACCGAGTGCACCGTGGACAGCACCGCCGCCGAGATCCGCCCCGGGACCGCGCCGACCATCGGCCGTCCGCTGCCGGGCGTCGGGGTGTGGGTCCTCGACGAGCGGCTGCGGCCGGTGCCGCCCGGCGTGGCCGGCGAGCTCTGCGTCAGCGGGCCGCAGCTGGCCGACGGCTACCGGGGCGACCCGGAGACGACCGGCCGCCGGTTCGTCCGCGCCGCCCTGCCCTCCGGCCGCACGGAGCGGATCTACCGCACGGGCGACCGGGTGCGCGCCGACGCCGAGGGGCGCCTGCACTACCTGGGCCGCCTGGACGACCAGGTCAAGATCCACGGCTTCCGGGTGGAGCCGGGCGAGGTGGCCGCGACGCTGCGGGCGCACCCGGAGGTCGCCGACGCGGCGGTCGTGGCCCGCGACGACGACGGGCACGGCGACCGCCTCGTCGGCTACGTCCGCCCCGCCGCCACGGCCGTCGGCGTCGACCTGGACCGGGTCGCCGGGATTAACCCGCACGAGACCCGCTACCTGTACGACGAGATCTTCGTGCAGCGGGTCTACCTGCGCGACGGCATCGTGCTGCGCCGAGGCGCGACGGTCTTCGACGTCGGCGCCAACATCGGCATGTTCTCGCTGTTCGTCCACGCCGTCTGCCCGGACGCGACCATCCACGCCTTCGAGCCCGTGCCGTCGGTGGTGGCGGCCCTGCGGCGCAACGTCGAGGAGTTCGGCGTGCCGGCGACCGTGCACCCGGTGGGCCTGTCCACCGCGTCGGGGCAGGTCTCCTTCACCTACTACCCGGGCTACTCGATGATGTCCGGCCAGGCCGCGTACGCCGACCCGGCGGCGGAGGTCGCCGTGATCAAGCGGTTCCTCGCCAACGAGCGGGACCGGGGCGAGACCGACCGGGACACCCTGCTGGAGCGGGTCGACGAGCTGCTCGCGGAGCGCTTCGACGGCGCCGAGGTCACCGTCGACGTGCGCCCGCTGTCGGAGGTCATCGACGAGGTCGCGCCGGACCGCATCGACCTGCTCAAGATCGACGTCCAGCGGGCCGAGGCCGACGTGCTCGCCGGCATCGAGGAGCGGCACTGGCCGCTGATCGCGCAGGTCGCCATGGAGGTGCACGACGCCGTCGGCACCGACACGGAGGGGCGCCTGGACGAGCTGATCGCCCTCTTCGAGGAGCGCGGGTTCGACGTCGTGACCCGCCAGGACGACCTGCTCACCGGCACCGACCGGCACACCCTGCACGCCGTGCGCCCCGAGTACGCCGCCGACCCGCGGCCCGCGGTGGCGGTCCCGGACGGCCCGGCCGCCGGCCCGCTGGAGGCCCGGCTGACCGACTGGCTCGCCCAGCGGCTGCCCGCCCACCTGGTCCCCGCGGCCGTGGTGCTCCTCGACGACCTGCCGCTGACCCGCAACGGCAAGCTCGACCGGGCCGCGCTGCCCGCGCCGGAACTCGACCGGGCCCGGCGGGAGCCGGCCGTGGCGCCGGCCAACCGGGCCGAGGAGATCCTCGTCGAGGCGTGGCGGGAGGTCCTGGGCACGCAGTCGGTCGGGGTGACCGACAGCTTCTTCGCCCTCGGCGGCGACTCGATCCGCAGCATCCAGATGCAGGTCGCGGCGAACCGGCGCGGGCTGTCGTTCCGGCTCGGCGACATCTTCGTCCACCAGTCGATCCGGGAGCTGGTCGCGCACGGCGAGATCACCCTCACCGAGCCCGGCGCCGACACCGGGGCCCCCGCCGCGGCCGACGCCGGCACGGCCGGGGTGGCGGAGCCGTTCGCCCTGGTCGCCGCCGCCGACCGGGACCGCCTGCCCGCCGGGCTGGCGGACGCCTACCCGATGACCGCGCTGCAACAGGGCATGGTCTACCACTGCGAGCTGACCGGCGACCCGGCGATGTACCACAACGTCACCGCCCACCGCGTCGACGCGCCGCTGGAGGCGGAGGCGCTGCGCGCCGCGCTGGCCGACCTGGTCGCGCGGCACCCGGTGCTGCGCACCGGCTTCGCGCCGGGCGCCTGGTCCGAGCCGCTGCAACTGGTGCACGCCGAGGTGCCGGTCGAGGTGCCGGTGACGGAGCTGGCGGACGCCGACGAAGCCACCCGCCGGGCCCGCGTCGACGAGCTGGTCTCCGCCGAGCGGGTGCGGCCCTTCGACTGGGACCGGCCGCCGCTGCTGCGGCTGCACGCCGTCCGCGACGACGCCGACACCTTCACCCTGATCGTGGCGGAGTGCCACGCCATCCTCGACGGCTGGAGCCTGCACCTCTTCCTCGGCGAGCTGCTGGCGGCGTACGACCGGCGCCGCGCCGGGCTGTCCGTGCCGCACCGGCCGACGCTGCCCTTCCGCGCCTACGTGGCGGCGGAACGCGAGGCCGTGGCGGACGCGGGGTCGCGCCGGTTCTGGCTGGAGGGCGCGGGCGGCGTGCCGCCGCTGCTGCTCGGCGGGGCCGGGCCGCGGATCACCACCACCCGGCGGGTGCCGCTGGAGGCGTCCACCACCGACGCCGTCGCCGAGGCCGCGCGGGCCGCCGGCGTACCGGCCAAGTCCTGGCTGCTGGCGGTCCACCTGCGGGTGATCGGGGAGGCCGCCGGCCGGGACGAGGTGGTCACCGGGCTGGTCGTCGGCGCCCGGCCCGAGGCCGAGGGGAGCGACGCCACGCTCGGGCTGTTCCTCAACACCCTGCCGGTGAGCGCCGCGCTGGGCACCCGGTCGCTGGCCGAGCTGGCCGTCGACGCCTGGCAGGCGGAGCGGTCGCTGATGGGCCACCACCGCTTCCCGCTCGCCGAGATCGTCCGGGCGGGCGGGGCCGGGCCCCGCTTCGACCACTTCTTCAACTGGACCCACTTCCACGGCGGCGCCGACGAGGGCGAGGGCGGCGGCAGCCGGATCGTCGAGAGCCGGGGCATCACGGTGGACGTGGCGTTCACCCTCGCCGTCGACGTGGAGGTGGACCCGGCGACCGGCCGGCTCGGCCTGACCCTGCAGTACGACGCCCGGCACGTCGACGAGGCGCGGGCCGACCGGCTGGCCGAGGCGTACCGCCGGCTGCTGGCGACCGACCCGACCGCGCCGCTGCCCGCCGTCGGGCCGTCGGGCCCCGTCGTCGTTCCCGCCCCGCGCGACGGGGATGCCCGGGCCCGCTGGGCGGCCCGCGTGGCGTCGGTCTGGCAGGAGGTCGTCGGCGTGGCGCCGCGCGGCGAGCAGGCGGAGTTCCTCGCCGCGGGCGGCGACTCGCTGCGCGCGCTGCGCCTGGTCACCGCGCTGCGGCAGCGCCACGGCAGCACCATCACCCTGCCGGAGTTCGTCGCGCTGGGCAGCTACGGCGCCGTGGTGGAGCGGGTGACCCGCGATGGCTGAGAACCCGTGGCTGGTGGTCCGGGCGCCCGTCGCCCGGCCCGCCCTGCGCCTGTTCTGCCTGCCCTACGCGGGCGGCAACGCCGGGGCGTTCGAGACCTGGCGGGCGGGGCTGCCGCGCGCGGTCGAGGTGAACGCGGTGCAGTACCCGGGCCGCCGCGAGCGGGCCGCCGATCCCGCGCCACGGCGGATGACGCCGCTGGTGCAGGCCCTCGAGGCGGCCCTGGCGCCGCACCTGGACCGGCCCTACGCGGTCTACGGCGACTGCCTCGGCGCGTACGTCGCGTTCGAGCTGGTCCGCCGGCTGGAGCGGCGCGGGCACCGGCCGGCCGACCGGCTGGTGGTCTCCTCGGCCGTCGCCCCGCACCGGGCCGAGGTCGAACCGGACCACTCCGGCGCCGACGACGCCACGTTCCTCGCCGAGCTGGTCGCGCTGGGCACGATGCCGGCGGCCGTCGCCGCGCACCCGGAACTGGCCGCCGCCGCGCTGCCGGCCGCCCGCGCCGACTTCGAACTCGGCCGCAGCTACCGCTACCGCGACGCCGGCCCGATCGGCGTCCCGGTCACCGCGATCCGCGGCGACGCCGACCCGCACGTCGGCGACATCGGCGCGGCGGCGTGGGCCGACCTGACCACCGCCGGCTGCGCCACCGTCACCGTCCCGGGCGGGCACGACCTGCTCGCCCGGGCCGACCCCGGACTGCTCGGCGCCGTCCGGTCCGCCCTCCTCGGCAAGGAGCCGTCTTGACCGTCACGTCACTGCTCTGCTTCCCGTACGCCGGTGCGGGCGCCTCGGTGTACCAACCGTGGCAGCGGGTCGCCCCGCCCGACCTGGAGATCGTCCCGGTGCAGTTGCCGGGCCGGGAGAAGCGCTTCGTCGAGGAGCCGTACCGCCGCATGGACCAGGCCGTCGACGGGCTCCTCGACGAGGTGCTCGAACTGGTCGCCGGCCGCGACCGGGTGGCGCTGTTCGGCCACAGCATGGGCGCGGTGCTCGCGTACGAGATGGCCGGCCGGCTGGCCCAGGCCGCCGGGGTGCGGCTGGCGCACCTGTTCGTCAGCGGCTCGCCCGACCCGTGGTCCGGCCGGGACCGCACGGCCGCCGACCTGCCCGACGACGAGTTCGTCGCGCGGGTCGAGGAGTTCGCCGGCTACACGCACCCGGCGCTGGCCGACCCCGACATGCGGGAGCTGCTGCTGCCGACCCTGCGCGCCGACGTGGAGCTGCACGAGGGCTACCGGCCGGGCGGCGACAAGCGGCTCGACGTGCCGGTGACCGCGCTGCGCGGCGCCGACGACACCCTGGTGGCCGCCTCCGAGCTCACCGGCTGGGACCGGGTCACCTCCGCCGGGTTCGCCTCCCTCACCGTTCCCGGTGGACACATGTACCTCGCCGACGACCCGGCCGAGTTGCTGGCGCTGGTGCGACGGAGGCTGGCCGGTGCCTGAGCCGACGCCGGGCCGGCTGGCCGGCAAGACCGCGATCGTCACCGGCGCCGCGCGGGGGCTGGGTAGGGCCTGCGCGACCGCCTTCGCGGCGCAGGGCGCCGACCTGGTCCTGGTGGACGTGGCCCACGACCTGCCCGGCGTGCCGTACCCGCTCGGCTCCGCCAGCCAGCTCGCGCACACCGCCAAGCTCTGCGCGGAGCTGGGGGTGGCCGCGTACCCGGTCGAGGCCGACGTCCGGGACCTCGACGCGGTCCGGGCCGCCGTCGCGCTCTGCGTGGACCGGTTCGGCCGGGTCGACGTCCTGGTGAACAACGCCGGGATCGCAGCGCCCTCCGGCAAGCCGGTGCACGAGATCAGCGAGCAGGAGTGGCAGCTCATGCTCGACGTGGACCTCTCCGGCCCGTGGCGGATGGTCAGCGCGGTCGGCGCGGTGATGTGCCGGCAGCGCGCCGGGAGCATCGTCAACGTGGCGTCGACCGCCGGCCTGGTCGGCTACCGGCACTTCGCCGGGTACGTCGCCGCCAAGCACGGGCTGGTCGGCCTGACCCGGGCCGCGGCGCTGGACTACGCGCCGCTGAAGGTGCGGGTCAACGCCCTGTGCCCCGGCTCGGTGCGCGACGACCCGTACGTCGAGGGCCGGATGCTGGCCGAGATCGCCCGGTCGCTGGAGGTGCCGGTCGCCGAGCACGAGGAGACGTTCGTCCAGGCCCAGCCGATGAACGCGCTGATCGAGCCCGACTCGGTGGCCCAGGCCGCCCTCTGGCTGGCCTCGGACGAGTCGTCGCAGGTCACCGGCTCGGTCATCACCGTCGACGGAGGATTCACCACCCGATGAGCAGCCGTCCACAGCCCACCAGACAGCAGTCCGACCCGGGCCGCTCCTGCCACGCGGCGGCGGTGGCCGTCGCCGGCGACCCGGACGAGGTCGCCGACCGGTTCGCCGCCGCCCTGTCGCGGCGGGGCCTCGGCGCCGCCCGGCTCTGGGTGGACCGGGTGCCCGGTCCGGTGGCCGCCGCCCGCCGCGCCGCCGAGCTGGCGCGACCGCTGCCCGCCGACGGTCCGCCGCTGCGGGCGGTGCTGCTGCGCCACGACGACGGCGCCGACCTGGTGCTGGTCGCCCGGCGCGGCCCGCTCGCCGGCCGCGCGCTGGGCGAGCTGGCGGTCGAGGCGGCCGGGGGCGCGCCGCCGGCCGGGGCGGAGCCGACCGCCGACCCCGACGGCGGGGACCGTTCCCCCGGTGGCGGACCGGAGCCGGCCGGGGACGACGCGGAGCACGAGGGGGACACCGCCTGGCGGGGCGGGAACCCCCGCGCCGACCGGAGGGCGTCGTACGCCTTCGCCGTGCCCGCCGGGACCGACCGGCTGGCGCTGACCGGCGCGGTCGGCGCGGTGCTGGCCCGCTTCGGCGGTGTGCGCCGGGTGCGGGTGGGCACGCTCCTCGACGAGGGGCCGGCGGTCGTGCCGGTGGCGGTGGACGGCACGCTGCGTGACCTCGCGGCCCGGCCCGCCGACCCGGCGACGGGGCCCATCCCCGGGCGGGCGCCCGACGCCGGGCCGCCGGAGGCCGCGGCCGGCGTGCTGACCGGCGACGGCCCCGCCGACACCTACCTGCCCAGCCTGGCGCCGCCGTGGCCGCTCACCCTGACACTGCGCGGGACGACCGTCACCTGCGACTTCCGCACCGGCGTGTGGTCCGCCGAGGTGGTGGCCGCGGTGGCCCGGTACGTCACCCACGTCCTCGGCCAGCTCCTCGCCGACGGCGACCGGGCCCTGGCCGACTGCGACCTGTTCGACGACGCCGAGCGGGACCGGGTGGTGGCGCTCGGCGGTGCCGCCGTCGACCTGCCCGAGCCGACCGGCGGCATCCACGACCGGGTGGCCGGGTGGGCGCGGGCCACCCCGGACGCCCCGGCGGTGTCCTACGGCGACGACCGGCTCACGTACGCCCAGCTCGACGCCCGCGCCGGGCGGATCGCGGCGGCCCTGCGGGCGCGCGGCTGCGGGCCGGGCACGCGGGTCGGCGTCTGCCTGGAGCGCTCGGTGGACCTGGTGGCAACCCTGCTCGGGGTGCTCAGGTCCGGCGCCGCCTACGTCCCGATCGACCCCACCTACCCGGCGGAGCGCATCCGCTACACCGTCGAGGACTCCCGGGTGACCCTGCTCGTGGGCGCCGACGGCGTGGAGCTCGACGAGTTGCTCGCCGACGTCGCCGCCGACGACGCGCTGGGCGCCGGGGCGGCGACGGTCGGCCCGGACGACCCCGCGTACGTCATCTACACCTCCGGCTCCACCGGCCGGCCGAAGGGGGTCCAGGTCCCGCACCGCAACGTGCTGGCCCTGCTCGCCGCGACCCGGGACGACTTCGGGCTCGGCCCGACGGACACCTGGACGATGTTCCACTCCAGCGCGTTCGACTTCTCGGTCTGGGAGATCTGGGGCTGCCTGCTCACCGGCGGGCACCTGGTCGTCGTCCCGCACCTGGTGGTCCGCGACCCGGCCGAGTTCCACGCCCTGCTGCGCGCGGAGCGGGTGACCGTGCTCAACCAGACCCCGTCGGCGTTCGCGCAGCTCGTCGACGCCGACCGGCGGGCCGTGTGCCGGCTGGGGCTGCGCCTGGTGGTGTTCGGCGGTGAGCCGCTGGACGCCGGCATGCTGACCGGCTGGTTCGACCGGTATCCGGAGCGCGCCTGCCGGATGGTCAACATGTTCGGGATCACCGAGACCACCGTGCACGTCACCGCGCAGACCATCGACCGGGGCCTGGCCCTGGCCGGCACCCGCTCCGTGGGTCGCCCGCTGCCCGGCTGGTACGTCCACGTGCTCGACCCGGCGGGGCGGCTGCTGCCGCCCGGGGCCGCCGGGGAGATCCACGTCGGCGGCGCCGGGGTGGCCGACGGCTACCTGCACCGCGACGAGCTCACCGCCCAACGCTTCCTGCCCGACCCCTGGCGGGGCGGGCGGATGTACCGCAGCGGCGACCGGGGCCGGCTGCTGCTGGACGGGCGGCTGGAGCACCTGGGCCGGCTCGACGACCAGGTCAAGATCCGTGGCTACCGGATCGAGCTGGACGAGATCCGCCAGGTGCTGCTCGACGACCCGGACGTGCTGGCCGTGGCGGTCACCGTGGACACCGGCGCGGACGCCGCCGACGCCCGGCTGCACGCGTACGTGGTGCTCGCCGACGGGGCCGACTCGACCGCCGACCTGCGCCGCCGGGTGGCCAGGATCCTGCCCGACTACATGGTGCCGGCCACGGTGACGCCGCTGCCCGCGCTGCCGCTCACCGCCAACGGCAAGCTCGACGCGGCCCGGCTGCCCGCGCCGGCCGCCCGGTCCCTGCCCGCCGCCCGGGAGCCCGCCGACGCCGGGGCCGGAGCCAGCCGCGCCGAGCGGATCCGGGTGGTCTGGGAGCGGGTGCTCGGCGCCGAGGTGGGGCCGGAGGACAACTTCTTCGACCTCGGCGGCAACTCCCTGCTCGCCCTGCGGCTGCTGCGTGAGCTGCGCGCGCAGGGCCTCGGCGAGTTCACCCCCCGCCACCTGTACGTGCACCCCACGGTCCGCGCCCTGGTCGGCGCGGGCGGAACGGAGCGGTGATGGCCGACGTCGACACGCTGACCCGCCTCTGGCCCCAGGTGCGCGAAGTGGCCGTCAAGGGCAGCTGCGCGTACGTGGTGGCCGACGACTACCTCGACCCGCTGCACCTGCGGGGCCTGCTCGCCCGGGAGCTGCCCGACGCCGACCTGCCCCGGCACATCGTGCAGGTCGACTCCCTCGACCCCGCCGACCTGGTTGAGCCGGACGACCGGTTCGGGGCGTACCTGCCGCCGCGCAACGACACCGAGCGCGTCCTGGTGCGCATCGCCGAACGCCTGTTCGGCCTGCCGAAGCTGGGCGTGCTCGACGACTTCTACGCCGTCGGCGGCGACTCGCTCGCCGCGACGGGGCTGGCCGTCGAGGCGCAGCGGGCCCTCGGGGTGGGCGTCTCCCTCGCCGCGGTGCTGCGCAACCCCACGGTGGCCGGTCTCGCCGAGGAGATCGGCCGGGCCCGGGCGGCCGTGCCGCTGCCCCGCGCCGAGGCGGCGGACGCCTACCCGCTCTCCCCGCAGCAGCGCCGGGTCTTCCTCGCCCAGTCGCGCGACCCCGCCTCGGTGACCTACAACCTGCCGCTGCTGGTGCCGCTGCCGGCGGACGTCGACCGCGCCCGGCTGGCGGACGCGTTCCGCGCCGTCATCGCCCGGCACGACATCCTCCGGACCGCCTTCGGCACCGAGGCGGGCCGGCCGGTGCAGCGGGTGCTGCCGGCCGTCGCGTTCGACCTGCCGGAGACCGAGGGCACCGGGACACTCCCGGTCGAGCCGTTCGACCTGGCCGCCCCGCCGCTGCTGCGGGCCGGCCTGCGGCGCACCGGTGACGGCCCGGTGCTGGCGCTGGACCTGCACCACATCGTCACCGACGGCCTCTCCCTGGCGTTGCTGCTGCGCGAGGTCGACACCGTCTACCGTGGCGGCGAACCACCCCCGGTCCCCGCCCAGTACGCCGACTACGCCGTGTGGGCCACGACCGCGGAACCGCCCGGGGGCGACTACTGGCGGCGGCGCTTCGCCGAGCCGCCGGCGCCCCTGCGGCTGCCCACCGACGCGGCGCGGCTGACCGGCCGGCCGGCGACGGCGCGCGCCGGCACCGTCGAGTTCGATGTCGGGGCGGAGCGGACCGCCGCGCTGCGGGCGCTGGCCCGGCGCGAGGGGGTGACCCTGTTCCAGGTCCTGCTCGCCGTCTACGCGACCTTCCTCGCCTCGGCGACCGGCGGGACCGACGTCACGGTGGGCACCCCGGTCGCCGGTCGCGGCGCCCCGGGCCTCGACGCGACCATGGGGATGCTGGTCAACACGGTGTGCCTGCGGCACCGGGTGCGACCGGAGGCCACCTTCCGGGAGCTGCTCACCGAGGTGGCGCACGACGTGGTCGACGCCTTCGCGCACCAGGACTACCCGTTCGACACGCTGGTCGCCGAGGTGCTGCCGGTCCGCGACCAGGACCGGCATCCGCTCTTCGACACGCTGTTCGCGATGCAGCACGCCGAGGTGGCCACCGCCGACTTCCTGGGGCGGCGGGTCGAGTTGGCCGTCGCGCCCACCGGCCAGGCCATGTTCGACCTGGACATGCAGGTCTACGAGCGCGCCGATTCGCTGCGCGTGCACTGGGCGTACGACGCCGGGCTGTTCCTGCCCGCGACGGTGCGGGCCTTCGCCGACCTCTGGCTGGAGATCGCCGACACCGTCCTGGCCGACCCCGGGGTGCCGGTCGGCGAGCTGACCGGGGCACGCCCGGTCGCCGCCGGGGCGCCCTCCACCATCGACATCGAGTTGTGAGCCGGAGAGATCATGCAGTCGCTGATGACGCGGGGCCAGCTCAAGATCGCCGCGGCGCGCCGCCCGGAGCACGCCCGCCACTGGCGTGCCGTGCTCGGCTCCGGCGCCGACCCGGTCGGCTTCCCCGCCGACCGCACCCCGGCGCCCGGCGCCCCGCCCGAGCTGGCGGCCGTCACCGTGCCGCTGGACGAGGCGCTGGTCGACCGGCTCGCCCGGGCCGGCCGGGGCGGCGAGGACGCCCGCCAGGTGCTGGTGACCGCCGCGGTCGCCGCCCTGCTGCGCCGCTACACCGGCGCCGACGACATGCTGGTCGGTCGTCCCGGCGAGGCGGGGCAGCTGGCCGGCATGCTGCCGCTGCGGGTGCGCTGCGCGGCGGAGACCAGCTACCGCGACCTGGTCGGGCAGCTGCGCACGGCGGTGCCCGAGGCGGCCCGCCACGCCGACTATCCGGTCGAGCTGCTCGCCGAGGAACTGGCGGCGGCCGGCGGTCCCGGCCCGCACCCGCTCGTCGACGTGGCGGTGGGGGGCGCCGCCCCGGACGGCGCCGGGGTCGGGGTGTTCTTCGCCCTCGGCGCCGCCGAGGTGACGGTCCACCACGACGCCCGCCGCTACGACGGCGCCACGGCCGAGCGGATCGGCGCCCACCTGGCGCTGCTGCTGGGCCGGGCGCTGGCGGAGCCGGACGCGCCGGTGGCCGGCCTGAGCCTGCTGACCGACGCCGACCGGGACGTGCTCCGGGGCCTCAACGACACCGCCGTCGAGGAGGAACCGGCCGGCCGGCCGGACGAGTGGGTCGCCCGGTGGGCCGCCGCCCGGCCGGACGCCGTCGCCGTCCGCACCGCCGCCGGCAGCTGGACGTACGCGGAACTGGAGGCCCGGGTGGCCGCGTACGCCGAGCGGCTGCGCGGCGCCGGGGTGGGCGCGGAGTCGGTCGTCGCCGTGTTCGCCGACCGCTCCCGCGAACAGTTGGTGGCGATCCTGGCCACCCTGCGGGCCGGCGGCGCCTACCTGCCGGTCGACCCCGGCTACCCGGCGGCGCGCGTCGCCTACCTGCTCGACGACAGCGGGGCCGCCGTGGTGCTCGCCGCCGACCCGGCGCGGGTCCCCGACGGCGTGCCGGTGCTCCCGCTGCCGGCCGCCGGCCCGGTTCCCGCTGCCGCGTCGCCCGGCCCCGGCGCGCCGCGCGACGGGCGGGACCTCGCGTACGTCATCTACACCTCCGGCTCGACCGGCGCCCCGAAGGGCGCGATGATCGAGCACCGGTCGCTGGCCAACCGGCTGGCCTGGATGCAGCGGCTGTACCCGATCGGCCCCGCCGACGTGATCCTGCACAAGACCCCCACCACCTTCGACGTGTCGGTGTGGGAGCTGTTCTGGTGGGCCCGTGAGGGCGCCTCCGTCTGCCTGCTCGCGCCCGGCGCGGAGCGCGACCCGGAGGCCATCATCGCGGCGGTCGAGGCGCACGGGGTCACCACCGTGCACTTCGTGCCGTCGATGCTGGGCGCATTCCTCGACTACCTCGGCACCGCCGACACCGGCCGGCTGGCGAGCCTGCGGCAGGTCTTCGCCAGCGGCGAGGCGTTGGGCCCCCGGCAGGTGGACCGGCTCGCGGAGCTGCTGCCCGGCGCGACGCTGGTCAACCTCTACGGGCCCACCGAGGCCACCGTCGACGTCTCGCACCACCGCTGCAGGCCCGGCGGGGAGCGGGTGCCGATCGGCCGGCCGGTGGACAACACCCGCCTGTACGTGCTCGACGAGCGGCTGCGCCCCCAGCCGGTGGGGGTGCCGGGGGAGTTGTGCATCGCCGGGGTGCAGCTCGCCCGGGGCTACCTGAACCGGCCGGAGCTGACCCGGGACCGCTTCGTCGCCGCGCCGGAGGTGGGCGAGGAGCGGGTGTACCGCACCGGCGACCTGGCCCGGCTGCTGCCCGACGGCACGGTCGACTACCTCGGCCGCCTCGACCACCAGGTGAAGGTGCGCGGCTACCGGGTCGAGCTGGGCGAGGTGGAGGAGGCGCTGCGCGGGCATCCGGGCGTCAAGGACGCCGTGGTGGTGGCCCGGGACGGCAACCTGATCGGCTACGTCGTCGCCGACGAGCCGGTGGGCGAGGCGACGCTCACCGCCCACCTGGGCGCCCTGCTGCCGAGCTACCTGGTGCCCGCGCGGGTGGTCGAGCTGGCGGAGTTCCCGCTGTCGGGCAGCGGCAAGCTGGACCGGCGGGCGCTGCCCGAGCCGGCCGCGCCGCAGCGGCCGTACGTCGCGCCGCGCACCGGGCCGGAGCGGATCCTCGCCGACATCTGGGCCGACGTGCTGGGCCTCGACAGGGTCGGCGTGGAGGACAACTTCTTCGCCATCGGCGGCAACTCGATCCACTTCGTCACCGTGCTGGCCCGGGCGCACGCCGCCGGGGTCGACCTCACCTTCCAGCAGCTGTTCCGCCACCCGACGATCGCGGCGCTGCTCGCGGCCGGCCCGCCCGACGCCCAGCGGGCGGTGACGCACCCGCCGTTCGCCCTGCTCGATGAGGCGGACCGGGCCCTGCTGCCCGCCGGGGTGGTCGACGCGTACCCGCTCGGGCAGCTCCAGGCGGGGTTGATCTACGAGAACGAGCTGTCCCGGGGCGCCGCCCAGTACCACGACATCATCAGCTTCCTGATCAACGCGCCGTTCGACGAGGCGACGTTCACCGAGGCGGTGCGGATCCTCGTCGCGCGCCACCCGATCTTCCGGACCAGCTACCACCTGACCGGCTTCGCCGAGTACCTGCAACTCGTGCACGCCGACGCGCCGAGCCCGCTGTGGGTGGTGGACCTGCGCGACCGCGACCCGGCCGAGCAGGAGCGCTGGTACGCCGACTGGCACGCGCGCGAGCAGTCGTACCGGTTCCGCTGGCAGGAGCCGGGCCTGGTCCGCATCCACGTGCACGTCCTCGGCGACGAGCTCTACCGGTACAGCGTCAGCCAGCACAACTCGGCGCTGGACGGCTGGAGCATCACCCTGCTGCACACCCAGCTGTTCGACACCTACTACCGGCTGCTGGCCGGGGACCGACCGGACGAGGCGCCGGCCGAGAACCACTTCCGCGACTACATCGGGCTGGAACGCCGGGCGCTGGAGTCGGCGGCGGACCGCGACTTCTGGCGCGGCGTCCTCGCCGCGGGCGGGGTGACCGAGCTGCCCCGGTGGGAGCCGCCGGCCGTTCCGGCCGAGCGGCCGGTGGTCTTCCACGAGGTGGAGATCGACGACGCGCTCTCCGAGCGGCTGCTGCGCGCGGCCGACCGGTTGGCGGTGCCGCTGAAGACCGTGCTGCTGGCCGCGCACGTCAAGGTGGTGGGCGCGCTCGCAGGGGACACCGAGGTGGTCACCGGGTACGAGCAGAGCGGGCGGCCCGAGGCGGAGGGCGCCACCGGGGCGCTGGGGCTGTTCCTCAACACCGTGCCGATGCGGGTGGACCTCGGCGACGGCTCCTGGGCCGACCTGGTCCGGGCGGTGTACCGCGCGGAGGCGGACCTGCTGCCCCACCGGCGCTACCCGATGGCGCAGATGAAGGCGGACGCCGGCACCACCGACCTGCTGTTCGAGACCGTCTTCAACTACACCCACTTCTACCTGCTCAAGCAGCTGCGCGAGCTGCCCGGCTTCGACCTGCTCGACGTGCAGGTCAGCACGGAGACGGAGTTCGCGCTGCGCGCCGAGTTCATGCGGGACTTCTTCACCGACCGGGTCCGGCTGAGCCTGCACTACCACTCGGCGGCCTTCACGCCGGAGCAGGCGGCGGGGATCGGGCAGGTGTACCGGCGGGTGCTGGCGGAGCTGGCGACCGACCCGGAGCGCGCCCACGACGGGCTGCGGCCCGGCCTGCCCGAGCCCCGGGTCGCGCCGACCCGGCGCCGCTTCGACCGGGCCGACCCGGCGACGCGCCGGCCGGAGGCGCCGGCGGGGCGGACCGCGCCGGGCACGCCCGTCGCCCGGCGGATCGCCGAGGCGTGGGCGCGGGCGCTCGACGTGCCGGTGGCCGGGATCGCCGAGGAGGACAACTTCTTCGACCTGGGCGGCAACTCGCTCGCCGCGATGCGGGTGATCGCCGCGCTGCGGCCCCTGGTCACGCTGCGGCAGCTGATGACCACTTCCACGCTCGGCCCGCTGGCCCGGGTCGTCGAGGCGGACGCCCCGCCGGAGGACCGGCTGCTGCAACCGCTGTCCCCGCCGGACGCCGCGCACGACCGGGTGCTGGTCTGCTTCCCGTACGCGGCGGGCAGCCCGCTCGCCTTCCGGCCGCTGGCCGAGGCGCTGGCCCCGCACCGGATCGCGGTGCACGCCGTGGCACTGCCCGGGCACGACGTCAGCCGGCCCGAGCCGCTGCTGGACCTGCCGGAGCTGACCCGCCGGGTGGCCGCCGAGATCGGGGAGCTGGGCGGCCGGCCGGTGCTGGTCTGGGGGCACTGCGTCGGCGCGGCGGCGGCGATCGAGGTCACCCGGCTGCTCGCCGCCGCCGGCCGGCCACCCGAGCGGCTGTTCCTCGGCGGCAAGCTGCTGCGCGGGCCGGAGGAGATCGACGCCAGCATCGCGGAGGTCACCGGGATGGCGCCGGCGGACGTGGTGGGCTGGCTGGTGGACCAGACCGGCTTCACCGAGCTGGACGGCCTGGACGCCGGGCACGTCGACGCGCTGGTCGCCGCCTTCCGGCACGACGCCGTCGGCTCGCACCGCTACCTGCGGGACCGGGCGGGGGAACCCCTGTCGGTGCCGGTCACCGTGGTGGTGGCCGCCGACGACCCGCTGACGGCCGGGCCGGGCGCGGCACACGAGGCGTGGCGACGGATCGCCGCCGACGTGGAGCTGAAGGAGATCGACGGGGGCGGGCACTACTTCTGCCGCACCCGCGCGGCCGACGTGGCCGCTATCGTCGGCGCGACGGGAACGGGCGCGCCGCCGGCGGCCTCCGCCGTACCGTCCGCCCGCCGTCCTGGGGAGGATCATGTCTGACCGTACGCCGACCGCGCGAAGCGAGTTCGTCGCCGGAGCCCGCTCGATGGTGCCGTTCCTGCTCTCCGCCTTCCCGCTGGGCGTGATCGGCGGCACCCTCGGCCTGGCCGCCGGGTTGTCCTACCTGGAGACGTTCGGCCTGGCCATGGTGGTCAACTCCGGGACCGCCCAGTTCATCGGCTTCAAGCTGATCTCGGAGGGCGCGGCGTGGCCGGTCATCGTCCTGACCACGCTGATCCTCAGCCTGCGGATGCTGATCTACTCCACGCTGCTCGCGCCGCACGTGCGCGAGTTGCCGCAACGCTGGCGGCTGCTGCTGGGCTTCGGCCTGATCGACGCGGTGTTCTTCGTGGCCTTCGACCGGATCAAGGGCGACGAGCCGGCCCGGCGCAAGAGCATGTTCTACTTCGGCGCCTCCGCCGTCATGTACGTCAACTGGGCCATCGCCACCGTGGTCGGCATGATCGCGGGGCACCTGCTGCCGGAGCGGCTGCGCTCCGGTCTGGACTTCCCGATGACCGCGGTCTTCCTGGTCGTGCTCGCCTCGGCGCTGGTCGGCTGGAAGGTCTGGACGACGGCCGTCTCCGCCGGGGCGCTGGCCCTGCTCCTCCTCGGGCTGCCCTACAACCTCGGCCTGATCGTGGCGGCGTTCGGCGGCGCGTTCGTCGGCATGGCCTGCGAGGTGGTGGAGCGGCGGTGGTTCCCGCCGAAGCCGGCGGAGGAACCGGCGGAGTCGGGCGAGCCGGGGGAGACATCGGCGGAGCCGGGCGAGCCGGGGCGGGAACCGCGAACGCCGCAACCGCGTACCGCCGGGGCGGCGGCCGGGGAACGCCGGGCCGTCGAGACGGCCCGTGACACGGACGGAAGGTGACCGGAATGTCCATGCTGCTGCTCATCCTCGGGATGGGGCTCGCCACCTTCGCGCCCCGGTACCTGCCGCTGCTGGTCTTCCGCGACCGCGTGCTTCCCGACGACGTCAAGGTCTTCCTCGGCTACCTCCCGCCGGCGCTGCTGGCGGCCATCGCCGTCCCGTCGGTGATCGCGCCGGTGGACAACCGGATCGAGATCACCGTCGTCACCGTGCCGTACCTGGTGGCAGGCCTGGTCACGTTGGTGACCGGCCTCTTCGTCGAGCGCTTCATGATCGTTTGGACGGCGGGGCTGGTGGTCTTCTTCGGCCTGCGCTGGTGGCTGGGGGCCGGGTGACGGCCGCGCGTCCCGCCGACCGCGCCCCGCTGCGGGTCGCGGCCGGCCAGGTCACCGCCGTCCCCGGCGACCTGGCCGGCAACGCGAGGACCGCGGCGGAGAGCATCGCCGGGGCCGCGGCCCGCGGCGTGCACCTGGTCGTCTTCCCCGAGCTGTCGCTCTGCGGCTACGACGTCGGCCTGCTGCGCGACGACATCGCCCGGTGCGCCGTCGAGCCGGGCGGTCGCCCGCTCGACGTCGTCGCCGAGGCCTGCCGCACTTACGGGGTAGTGGCGGTGGTCGGCGGCTGCCGGCGGCGCGCCGCCGGCTGGGCGATCGGCGCCCTGGTGGTCGGCGCGGACGGCCGGCTCGCCGCCGGCTACGACAAGCGACACCTCGACGGCCACGAGCGGGAGCTGTTCGTGCCGGGCCACGCCGACACCCTGGTCGAGGTGCGCGGCTGGCGGCTCGGCCTGGGGATCTGCTACGACGCGAGCTTCCCCGAACATCCCCGCGCGCTGGCCCTCGCCGGCGCCGACGCCTACCTCTGCCCGGGGGCGTTCACGACGGGGGACTCCGACCACCGACGCGGCGTGTACTTCCCGGCCCGCGCCCTGGAGAACACCTGCTACGTGCTGTTCGCCAACTTCGCGGGATCGCACGGCGGCTGGGAGTTCGCCGGTCGCAGCGCCGTGTACGCTCCCGACGGGCGGGTCCTCGCCGACGCCGGCACGGGCCCCGGCCTCGCCGTCGCCGACCTGGACGACGCCGTCCTGCGCCGGCACCGCGACGCGCTGCGGATGCTCGCCGACCGGGCCGCGCCCGTGCCGCCCCCGGCGGCCGTGCCCGTCCGGGCCGGGTGACCGCCCGTCCGCCGGGACCGTCCACGCCGGACGGCCCGTCGCCGGGCGCCCGGTGACGCCCCCCACCTGTCCGACCCGCCGCCCCGGCGGGCGACCCACCACGTGAGGAGAACCTGTGACCGGCACCGGCACGATCGCTGTCCACGGCGACGACGGGTTGAGCCCGGGCGGGGCGGTGTCGCCGCCGATCGTGCAGAGCGCCACCTTCAGCGCCGAGTCCGACGAGCAGTTCACCGCCATCGCCACCGAGACCCGCGGCCACGCCTTCTACACCCGCTACGGCAACCCGAACCACGCGCAGGTCGCCGCCGTGGTCGCCGAGCTGGAGGGCGCCGAGGCGGGCATGGTCACCGCCTCCGGGATGGGCGCGATCAGCACGATCGCCCTGGCCCTGCTCTCCGCCGGGGACCACGTCATCGTGCAGCGCAGCACGTACGGCGGCACGACGTCCCTGGTCACCGGCCTGCTGGCCCGGTTCGGGGTGGCCTTCACCCAGGTGGACCAGACCGACACCGCGGCCTTCGCCCGGGCGCTGCGCCCGCAGACCCGGCTGGTCCTGGTGGAGACCCCGAGCAACCCCCTGCTGGAACTGACCGACCTGGCCGCCGTCGTCGAGCTGGCGCACGCCAACGACGCGCTGGTCGCGGTCGACAACACCTTCGCCACCCCGGTCAACCAGCGGCCGGCCGACTTCGGCGCCGATCTGGTGTGGCACAGCGGGACGAAGTACCTCGGCGGGCACTCCGACGTCTCGGCCGGGGTGATCGTCGGCTCCGCCGACCTGGTCGACCGGGTCTGGCAGACCGCCATCGTCACCGGCAGCACCCTCGGCCCGATCGACGCCTGGCTGCTGCTGCGGGGCATCCGGACCCTGTCGCTGCGGGTGGACCGGCACAACGCCAACGCGCTGGCCCTGGCCCGGGCGGTCGAGGGCCACCCGGCCGTGCGACGGGTCCGCTACCCGGGGCTGCCGACGCATCCCCAGCACGAGCTGGCCGGCCGGCAGATGACCGGCTTCGGCGGGGTGCTCAGCGTCGAGCTGCGCGACGGGCGGGCGGCGGCCGGGCTGCTGAACGGCCTCCGCCTGGCCAAGCGGGCGGCCAGCCTGGGCAGCGTCAGCACCCTCGTGGTGCACCCGCGCTCGATGTGGGCCGGGATCGTGGACGCCGAGCAGCTGGCCGCCACCGGCATCGGCGAGGGCCTCGTCCGGGTCTCCACCGGCATCGAGGACACCGAGGACCTCGTCGCCGACTTCCTGGCGGCCCTCGACGCGGCGGACCGCGCCGGGTAGCGCGCCCCGGCCGGCCGCGTCGCTCAGCGGTCCGGACTCCCGGCCGGCGCCATCACGCGCAGCGCGTTGGCGTCGAGGCCGATCCGGATCGGCGTACGGCCGCACAGCTCGCCGTCGACCTCGACGCGCGCCGGCCGGTCGGTCTCCAGCCACAGTTCCCCGACGGCGAGGAACGGCTCGTCGCCGACGGAACGCCGGTGCCCGGTCGCCGCGTTGCGGGCGGTGTCCCGCACCAGTCCGCGGCGGTTCGCGCCGCCGACCGGGTACGCGACCAGCAGCCGGTCGTCGGCGTCGGCGTCGGCGGCGATCGGGCGGCCGGCGTGGAAGCCGCCGTTGGCGACGTACACCTGGTGGGTGACGAACTCGTGCCGGGCGTCGCCGGCGCGGACGGTGACGCGCAGCGGGCGGTGCCGGGCCAGCAGGGCCAGGGCGGTGAGCGGGTACGCCAGCCGGCCGGTGACCCGCTTCAGGCGCGGCGGCGTCCGGAGCATGATGTCGGCGGAGAGTCCGACGCCGACGTGGTTGGTGAAGCGCATCTCGCCGGCGAGGCCGAGGTCGACGTCGATCACCGTGCCGCCGGTCAGCACGTCGACGGCCCGGTCGAGGTCGAGCGGGACGCCGACGGTGCGGGCGAAGTTGTTGGTGGTGCCCAGCGGCAGCAGGCCGAGCGCGACGTCGCGGTGGGCGAGCAGCCGCGCGGCGGCGCTGAGGGTGCCGTCCCCGCCGCCGGCCACCAGCAGGTCGGGCCCGAGGTCGACGGCCGCCGCGAGGACACGGTCGAGCTGGCCGGGCTGGTCGACGGGGAAGTCGCCGAGCAGTCGGAAGCCGGCCGCCGTCAGCCGCGCCCGGGCCTGTTCGTGCAGTTGGCGGCCCCGGCGGGAGTGGGCGTTGACGACGAGGACGGCCCGCCGGTCCCGCCGGATGGCCGCGCCCAGTTCCTGCTTCGTCCGCATGGGCCCCGACCCTATCGGCATCCGGGACGCCGGCACGCCGTCGGGAGGATTCGCAGACATAGAAGCTCATCGACGCAATCGTTAGGGTGTCGGGGAGGAACGTTCCTACCCTGGAGGTGTTGATGCGAACACAGGTCATCCGCGCGGTCGGCGTCCTGACGGCGGGAGGGGCCCTGGTGGCGCTGGGCGCCACCGGCGCGCAGGCCGGCCCGGTCGTGCCGCGGCACGCCGTGGTCGTCTGCCAGAGCGCCAGCTTCTACGCCAACTACGACTCGGCGAGCGGCCCGCACGGGTTCAAGCGCACGCTGGAGTACGGCAACAAGATCGGCCACACGCCCGGCGCGCATCCCGTCTACAACGGCTGGGCCGCCACCTTCGACTTCGGGCCCAACGACTGGGGCTACGTGCGGATCGAGTGCATCGGAGGCTACGACTCATGGTGAGCGGGGCAGCCGCGCGCCGGCTCGGCGCGGCGCTGGCGGCCGGCTGCGCCGTGCTGGCGCTCACTCCGGCGCCCGGTCACGCCGCGAACGGGACGATCGGGCAACGGGAGACGGTGTGCGCCCAGGACCTCTTCGTCCGCACCGACCCGAACGGCGCGTGGATGGGCACCCTCTACCGCGGCCAGACCTTCCTCGTCGAGGGGCCGCGCAGCGGCGGCTACGTCTACGGCTTCGCCTACGGGCACGTCAACCGGCGCGGGTGGGTGCAGGACGGCTGGTTCTGCTGAACCTACCCGGCACGTGACGGACGGAGCCCCGGGTGTCGCCCGGGGCTCCGTCACAGCCCGGCAATCCGTCTCCGGCTCACCGGGACGGCGTCAGCCGCCCGGTACGCCGGCGGTGGGCGCGGATCAGGTCGGCGTAGCGCAGGCCGCTCGCCTTCACCGTCCGGCGCTGGGTGGGGTAGTCGACGTGCACTAGGCCGAAGCGCTTGTCGTACCCGTACGCCCACTCGAAGTTGTCCAGCAGCGACCAGACGAAGTAGCCGGCCAGCGGCACGCCCCGGTCGACCGCCGCCGCGCACGCCGCCAGGTGCCGCTCCAGGTGCTCGGTCCGCTCCCGGTCCTCGACGGCGCCGTCGGCGGTGACCTCGTCCGGCCACGCCGAACCGCTCTCCGTGACGAGCAGCCGCGCCGGGGCGTACTCCTCGGTCACGGCGACCAGCAACTGTTCCAGCCCGGCCGGGTACGCCTCCCAGCCCATCGCGGTGCACACCGCGCCCGGCGCCGGCACCTGCCGGGCGTACGGCGGCGGTCCCGCCGGGTCGTCGGCCACCACCTGCCGGAAGTAGTAGTTCAGGCCGAGGAAGTCGGTGGGCGTGGCGATGACGGCCAGGTCGTCGCCCCGCACGGGCGGCTCGACGCCGTACGTGGCGACCATGTCGGCCGGGTAGCCGCGCCCGTGCAGCGGGTCGAGCCACCACCGGTTGACGTGGCCGTCCATCCGCCGGGCGGCGGCCACGTCCTCGGGCCGGTCGCTCGCCGGCTCACAGGGGCTGGGGTTGAGCACGATCCCGACGGAGGCGGGCCGGGCGGCGGCGGCCCGGATCGCCCGGGTGGCCAGCCCGTGCCCGAGCAGGACGTGGTGCGAGGCGCGCACCGCCCGGGTCAGGTCCCGCTCGCCGGGTGCCATCCGGCCCTCCAGGTGCCCGATCCAGGACACGCAGAGCGGCTCGTTGACGGTGGTCCAGTCGGCGACCCGGTCGCCGAGGCGGGCCGCCGCGACGGCGGCGTAGTCGGCGAACGCCTCGGCGGTGTCCCGCTCCGGCCAGCCGCCCCGGTCCTGCAACGCCTGCGGCAGGTCCCAGTGGTAGAGCGTCACGAACGGTCGGATCCCCGCCGCCAGCAGGGCGTCGACCAGCCGGTCGTAGAAGTCCAGGCCCCTCGGGTTGACCCGGCCGACGCCGTCGGGCCGCACCCGGGGCCAGGCCACCGAGAACCGGTACGCGTCCACCCCGAGCCGCCGCATGAGCGCCACGTCCTGCGGCCACCGGTGGTAGTGGTCGCAGGCCACCGCGCCGGTGTCGCCGTTGTCGACGGCGCCCGGCACGTCGCAGAAGGTGTCCCAGATGGACGGCGCGCGGCCGTCGGCGCGGACGGCCCCCTCGATCTGGTACGCGGCGGTGGCGACTCCCCAGAGGAAGTCGGGCGGCAGCGTGGACAGGTCCGGCACGGGTGGGCTCTCCTTCGGTTGTGCGGCCGACATGGCCTCGTGTGCGGCCGTCACAGCCTCACCTGACCGCGCCGGCGGTGAGGCCGGCGACGAAGTAGCGCTGCAACGCCAGGAAGCCGGCCACCACCGGGACGCTGACCACCAGCGACGCGGCCATCACCTGGTTCCAGTAGACGTTGAACTGGGTGGAGTAGCCCTGGAGGCCGACGGCGAGGGTGCGGCTGCCCTCGTCGGTCATCACCGAGGCGAAGAGCACCTCGCCCCAGGCGGTCATGAAGGCGTAGACGGCGACCGCGACGACGCCCGGCACCGCCGTGGGCAGGATGACCCGGAACAGGGTCCGCAGCGGGCCGGCGCCGTCGACCTGCGCCGCCTCGTCGAGGCCGCGGGGGATCGAGTCGAAGTAGCCGACCAGCATCCAGATCGAGAACGGCAGGGAGAACGTCAGGTAGGTGACGATCAGGCCGGTGCGGCTGGCGTACAGCTGGATGCCGGTGGCGGTGCCGAGGTTGACGTAGATCAGGAACAGCGGCAGCAGGAAGAGGATGCCGGGGAACATCTGGGTGGAGAGCACGGTCACCGAGAACAGCCTCCGGCCGCGGAACCGGTACCGGCTGACGGCGTACGCCGCGAAGATCGCCACGGTGACCGAGAAGACCGCCGCCACGGTCGAGACGACCAGGCTGTTGACCAGGTAGCGGCCCAGCGGCACGGTCGACCACATGTCGACGAACGCCTGCGCGGTCGGGCGCCGGGGCCACCAGGTGAAGGCGCCCTGCACGTCCTGCAACGGCTTGAGCGCCGAGCTGAGCACGACGTAGAGCGGGACGAGCACGAAGAGCGCGAGCAGGGTCAGCACGATCCGGCGGGCCCAGCGCTCGGCGGCGGTCTCACGCATCGTTCCTCCGGCGGTTGGTGGCCAGCAGGTAGCCGGCGGTGACCAGGAGCAGGAACAGCAGCAGCATCACGGACATCGCCGACCCGGCGCCGAAGTCCCAGGTCTTGAAGGAGCTGCGGTAGATGTGATCCGTACGGCGGCGGGCCCGGCCGGAACGATCCGGCCGGGCCCGCGCGCCTCCCGCCCCTCCGGCGACGTCGGCGACCGCGCCGGATGGCCCGCGTCACTTCAGACGATAAAACATTGCAGGGCGCGCAAGATCGCTAGTACGGTCCTCGCGTGACATCCGCCGGAACCGAACCCGCACCCGGGCGGCGCGACCGCAAGAAGCGCCAGACCCGGGCCGCGCTGACCGAGGCGGCGCTGCGCCTGGTGGCCGAGCGCGGCCTGGCTCAGGTGACGGTGGAGGAGATCAGCGAGGCGGCGGACGTCTCCCCGCGCACCTTCTTCAACTACTTCGCCTGCAAGGACGACGCCCTGGTCGGCGACCAGGGCGTCGCGGCGCGCCTGGTGGCCCGGCTGGCCGCCGTGCCGCCCGAGGTGCCGGTGCTGGCCGCGCTGCGGAGCGCGCTCGACGAGGTGATCGACGAGGTGCGCGCCGAACGCGAGCTGTGGTGCCTGCGGATGGACGTGGTGACGCGCAATCCCGCGCTGCTGCCCCGCCTGCTGGCCGGCAACGCCGAGACGGAACGCGCCATCGTCGAGGTCGTCGCGGCGCGGGTCGGCGTCGGTCCCGACCACGCGTACCCGGCGCTGGTCACCGCCGTGACGGGTGCCGCCCTGCGCCACGCGATGACCCGGTGGGCCGCCCACCCCGACCGGCCGGACCTGGCCGACCTCGTCGACGAGGCGTTCGCCGCCCTCGCCGAGGGGCTGCCGCAACCCGACCGGCCCTGACCCGCAAGCCCCTCCCGGGAAAGGTGCCCGGGAGGCCGTGAAACCCGCGTGTGTTTTTTGTTACCCGGTAAGGAAGGCCATCGACATCCTCCCCGCCCTAAAGAGCGGGGATTCCCTGGGTCACCCCAGAGGGTTCCTGCTTCACCGACGGTCGCCCCGTCCGAGAGGACTCTCGTTGAGGTCTTACACCGCCTCCACAGGCAATCACGGAGAGCCCCTCCGCGAGAATGTTGCGGGCCGCGTTGACGTCGCGGTCGTGGACAGTGCCGCACCGGCAGGTCCACAATCGGACGTTCAACGGCATCCGCTCAGCGAGCGCGCCGCACGCCGAGCACAGCTTGGACGACGGGAACCAGCGGTCCACAACAACGAGGTTGCGGCCGTGCCAGTCGGCCTTGTATTCGAGCAGGGTGCGGAACTGCCGCCAGGCCGCGTCGCTGATGGCGCGGGCCAGGCTGTGGTTTTTGACCATGTTGCGTACGGTCAGGTCCTCGATCACGATCGTTTGGTTCTCACGAACGAGTCGAGTGGTCAGCTTGTGCAGGTGGTCCCTGCGGCGGTCGGCAATCCGGGCGTACACGCGGGCGAGGTTGAGCCGGGCCTTGGCCCGGTTCGCGGAGCCTTTCTCCTTCTTTGCCAGGTTCCGTTGGGCGCGGGCGAGTGCGGCCCGGTCGCGGCGTTCGTGCTTCGGGTTGACGACCTTCTCGCCGGTGGACAGCGTGAGCAGGCTGTCAAGGCCGGCATCGACCCCGACGGCCGGCCTCGGCGCCGGAGCCTGCTCGATCCGGTCGTCGCACAGCAGCGACACGAACCAGCGACCGGCCGCGTCCTGCGACACGGTCACCGTGGACGGCACCGCGCCCTCGGGCAGTGGTCGGGACCACACGATATCCAGCGGCTCGGCCATCTTCGCCAGCGTCAACTGGCCGGCGCGGTAGCGGAACCCGCTGGTGGTGTACTCCGCCGACCGGCGCGACTTCTTCTTGCTCTTGAAGCTCGGGTACCGGGCGCGCTTGGTGAAGAAGTTTGTGAAGGCGCTTTGCAGGTGCCGCAGCGTCTGCTGCAACGGCACCGACGACACCTCGCGGAGGAACGCCAGATCGTCGGTCTTCTTCCACGCGGTCAACATCGCCGACGTTGCGTTGTAGTTCACCCGTTCCTGGCGCAGCGTCCACGCCTCGGTGCGGGCCTGCAATGCCATGTTGTAGACCAGCCGCACACAGCCGAACGTGCGGGCAAGCTCGTAAGCCTGCTCGGGGCTCGGGTAGAAGCGGAACTTGAACGCCCGCTTCACGATCCTAGCCATGGCTCACAACCTAGCAGGCTAGTCAGTAAGCCTCGCGGTGGCGCGCGGGTTAGACGCACATCCGCCCTGCGGCGGGTCGGCTTTCCTGCCCTGCTCCGCGAGGGCTCCGTTTCCTCTCTGGCCTGAAGGCCGCAGTATCCACGGAAGGAACCACGATGACCGCCACCGTGCCCGTCGAGACCCTCAAGGTCGGCGCCGGCCGCATGTCCCGCCGCGAGGTGCTGCAGGCACTCTCCGGCCTGATGGTCGGCATGTTCGTGTCGATCCTCGCCTCCACGGTCGTGGCGAACGCGCTGCCGCGCATCATCGCCGACCTCGACGGCACGCAGACCGTCTACACGTGGATCGTCACCACCGAGCTGCTGGCCATGACGGCGACCGTGCCGCTCTGGGGCAAGATGGCCGACCTCTACAGCAAGAAGCTGCTGATCCAGCTCTCCCTCGGCCTTTTCGTGGCCGGCTCGCTGATCGCCGGGCTGACCCCGAACGTCGAGGTGCTGCTGGTCAGCCGGGTCGTGCAGGGCATCGGCGCCGGCGGCATGACCGCCCTGGCCACCATCGTGATGGCGGCCATGATCCCGCCCCGCGAGCTGGGCCGCTACGCCGGCATCTTCGGTGCCGTGTTCGGCGTCGGCACCATCGCCGGCCCGCTGATCGGCGGCGTGCTCGTGGACACCTCCTGGCTCGGCTGGCGCTGGTGCTTCCTGATCGGCATCCCGTTCACCCTGCTCTCCATCGTCCTGCTCCAGCGCACGCTGCACCTGCCGGTGACCCGCCGCAAGGTGAAGATCGACTGGCTCGGCGCGCTGCTCATCACCTCCGGCGTCTCGACCGTGCTGGTCTGGTCGTCGCTGGCGGGCAACAGGTTCGCCTGGGCCTCGGGATGGACGGCGCTGATGGTCGGCGGCGGGCTCGCCCTGCTGGCGCTGGCCGTCTGGGTGGAGTCCCGCGCGGAGGAGCCGATCGTGCCGCTGCACATCTTCCGCAACCGGACGGTCTCGTTGACCACCGTCGCCAGCGTGCTGGTCGGCGTGGCCATGTTCGGCGGGACCGTGTTCCTGTCCCAGTACTTCCAGATCTCGCTGGGCAAGTCGCCGACGATGGCGGGGCTGATGAGCCTGCCGATGATCCTCGGCCTGCTCGTCTCGTCCACCGTCGCCGGCCAGCTGATCACGAAGCACGGCCGTTGGAAGCGCTACCTGGTCGCCGGCGCGGTGGTGATGACGATCGGCATGCTGCTGCTGGCCACGATCGACGCGAACACCGGCATGCTGCTGCTCGGGATCTACATGGCGGTGCTGGGCATCGGCGTCGGCATGCTGATGCAGAACCTGGTGCTGGCCGCGCAGAACGACGTGCCCGCGCAGGAACTGGGCGCCGCCACCTCCACGCTGACCTTCTTCCGCAGCATGGGCGGGACGATCGGGGTCAGCGCGCTCGGCGCCGTCCTGGCCAACCGGGTCGCGTCGCTGACCGCCGAGAAGCTCGGCCCGCTGGCCGGCGGCGCCACCGGCGAGGGCTCCGCCGAGGTGCCCGACCTGTCCGCCCTGCCCGAGCCGGTGCTGCGGATCGTGCAGGAGGTGTACGGGACGGCCACCGCGGAGCTCTTCCTCATCGGCGCTCCCATCGCGCTGCTCTCCGTGGTCGTGGTGATCTTCATCCGGGAGAAGCCGCTGCACACCCTCAGCGGCACCGAGCGGCTCGCCCGCGAGGAGGCGGCCGCCGCCGTGCCCGGCGCGCACTGAGTCACCCGCGGGAAGGGGCGGTCCGGTCCGTGCCGGGCCGCCCCTTCGCGTGCGCGGGCCGCCGCGCAATCCCGACCGCCGCCGGAACTCCTTCCGGCCGCTCGCCGCCCGTCGTCCGGACCTCTTGCGGCCCGTAGTCCCGGCCCCTTGCCGCCCGGCGTCCGGGCCGCTCGCCGCCCGTCGTCCCGGCCTCCGCCGTATCGACGCCTTTGATTGACAGGTGATGAACGGCACGTTACGGTCGCTCGGGAAAGCGCTTTCCACCGCACTCGCCTGCCCCACCACCCCAGGAGGTCAGTCATGGAAGGGCCGGACCCCGCACGTCCGTCGTACCGGAAGAGGTGGCCCGTCATCGGCGGCGCGGTCGCCGTGATCACCGCCGCCAGCCTCGTCTTCTCGCCGGCCGCCGGCGCCGCCACCGCCTTGTCGGCAGACTTCGAGGACGGCAGCATCGCCGGCTGGTCCAAGTCGGGCGGCAGCTGGTCGGTCGTGCCCGACGGCTCCCAGGTGGCGCGGCAGTCGAGCACCTCCAGCGAGAACGCCCGGCTCTTCAACGCCTCGACCGGCCTCACCGACTACACCGTCCAGGCCCGGGTCAAGCCGGTCAGCCTGGGCGCCAACGGCTTCGTCGGGCTGCTCGCCCGCGCCTCCGGATCGACGACCTTCCACCGGCTGGCCCTGCTTCCGGGCCGGGTCGAGTTGCAGTCGGTCAACGGCAGCTCCGTGACCGTGCTGGGCAGCTCCGCGCGGACTGTCAGCAACGGCACCTGGTACACCCTCTCGCTCACCGCCAGCGGCTCCGTGGTCAGCGCGTCGATCGACGGGACGCAGTTCGCCTCGCGCTCCGCGTCGGGGCCCGCCGCCGGCCGCATCGGCCTGCAGACCGCGTACTCCTCGGCCTCCTTCGACGACGTGGTGGTGACCACCGGGGGCACCCCGCCGCCGACCACCGCGCCCCCCACGACGCCGCCGCCAACTACGCCACCGCCGACGACCCCGCCGCCGGGCGGCAACGCGCCCGGCCTACAGGGCTTCGCCACCATGACCGGCCACGGCCGGACCGGCACGAACGGCGGAGCGGGCGGCCCGACGGTGACCGTCAGCAGCTACGCGCAGCTGGCCGCGGCCGTGGCCGACGACGCGCCGCGGATCGTCCGCGTCTCCGGCACGATCACCGGCACCGGCGCCAACATGCTGGACGTCGGCTCCAACAAGACGATCATCGGGGTCGGCCCCACCGCCACGATCAGTGGCTTCGGCCTCGACGTCAACGGCTGGGGCCCGGACGAGGTGGCCTGGGGCGGGGACCTCTGCGACCCCGCCGAGCGGAGCCTCTTCACCCACGTCCAGAACGTGATCATCCGTAACCTCACGTTCCGCAGCTCGCCGGACGACTCGATCAACGTGCAGTGCTACTCGCACCACGTGTGGATCGACCACAACACCTTCCATCCCTCGACGGACGGCTCGGTGGACGTCAAGCGCGGCTCCGACCTGGTCACCGTGTCGTACAACCGGTTCGTCGGCACGGACAAGTCGATGCTGCTGGGCCACAGCGACAGCAACGGCGCCCAGGACACCGGCTACCTGCGCGCGACCTACCACCACAACTGGTTCGACGGCTCGAACACCCGCCACCCCCGGGTGCGGTTCGGCTACGCCCACGTGTTCGGCAACTTCGTGGAGGTCGACGACTACTTCATCGGTCTCGGCGTCGGCGGCCAGGTCTACGCCGAGAGCAACCACGTGAAGAGCGCGAAGACGATCACCGAGGACTACGGCGACACCCGCCTGACGTGGACCGGCACGAACTTCTACGACAAGGCCACCATCACCCGGGCGAACGACTCCGGCAAGACGATGGACGACTGGCTGCGGATCGACAACACCGTCGCCCGGCCGCCGTACGCGTACACGGCCGGATCCGCCTCCGCCACCCCGCCCGCCGCGGGCGCCGGGGTGGTCGGCGCGGAGCAGCTGCCGTGACCGTGCCGGCCGCTCCGGGCACCCAGGACTGAACCGGCCGTCGGCGGGGGTGGGCGAGCAGGCGGCCCACCCCCGCCGACGCGTGCCACGCCGGCAGCGGCTCCGGGCACGTGTTATGCCGGCAGCGGCCCCGCCGCATGTTGGGTCGGCAGCGGCCCCGGGGCGGGGACCGGCCGGCGCTGCGGCGCGGGGAGCGGCACCGGGCGGCGTGCCGCCGGCCAGGCGGCCGGGATGCGTTCCAGCACCCCGCCGGCGAAGACGTCGCGCAGGCCGAGCGGCTTCAGGTGGACGTACCCGATGTGGCAGTCGCAGACGGCGTTGCCGCACGGCCGCGGCCGAAGGGCTGACCGCCACGACCCGTCGTAGAGGTTGCCGAGCGGCTCGTCGATGAAGTGGCAGCGGCGCACTGTGCCGTCGCCGCGCACCGAGATCGCGGTCTCTCCCGCGTGGCACGGGCGGTCGAGCGACACGTGCGGGCGGACGCTGTAGCCGAAGAGCGGGTCCAGCTCCGTCCAGGTCGCCTCCTCGGCGGCGTCGTAGCGCCGGCCCTCGGCGGCGTTGACCCAGAGGTAGACCTCGGCGGGCAGGGCGGCCCGCAGCGCCCGCGCCTCGGCGAGGTGCTCCGGCAGGCCGACCACCCCGACCGAGTAGCGGATGCCCAGCTCGGACAGCCGGGCACAGCGGCGCAGGAAGCGGTCCCGGTCGACCTGACCGGGGTGGTAGGTGGTCCACAGGGCGGCGCCGCGCGGGTCGGCGTCGGCCAGCCAGTCCACCCGGGCGGCCAGGTTGGTCTGGATGACCACCCGGTCGACGTGCGGCAGGCGGGACAGCGACACCATCGCGTCCCGGTACCAGCTGCGGGTCAGCCCCTCGCCCCACGGGGTGAACAGCACCGACAGCCGCACGTCGGTGGTGGCCTCCACCCAGCCGGCGAACCGCTCCAGCGCCGCCCGGTCGGCGCGCAGCAGCTCCGGCGGGTCGTGCCGCTTGGCGAACGGGCAGTACGGGCAGTCGTAGTTGCAGCTGGCCAGGGGCCCCCGGTAGAGGATCGCGAGGTTCACCTCGGCACGTACCCGGTCATCGCGTCGCGCACCCGGGCCGAGGTCAGCCACGGGCCGACCGCGTCGGAACGGGCCAGCCCGGCCGGGGTCAGCCGCAGCCCGCCGTCGCCGGCCCACCCCCGGTCGACCAGCCGGCCCAGCTCCGGGAAGTCGTCCCCGGGCGGGCGGCCGAAGCGCGCCCGGTAGGCCGCCGCGTCGACCCCGTCGGCGCGCAGCAGCGACTTGAGCAGCCACCGGCGGCGCTGCTCGGCGCCGTCCAGGGTGAACCCGAACTCGGCGTACCGGAAGTCGTCCGCCGGCCGCGCCAGGTAGTCGTCAAGCACCGCCCGCACCTGGGACACGCCGACCGCGTAGTCGAACGAGTAGTGCAGGGACGTGGTGTAGGAGCGGGCGCCGCAGCCGAGGCCCACCATGCCGTCGTCCTGGCAGCAGTAGTCCGGCCCGTTTGGGGTGGGCGCGTCGGCCCGGCGGAACTGCCGCATCGACTCCTGCCGGTACCCGGCCGCGCCCAGCGTCGCCACGGCCTGCTCGTAGAGGGCGAGCCGCTGGGCGTCCCAGTCCGCGCGGCCGTGCGCCCGCCGCCCGAGCCCGGTCAGCGGGCGCACGTACAGCGGGTAGAGGTACAGCTCCTCGGGCCGCCACGCCAGGGCCGCGTCGAGGCTCTCCCGCCAGGTGTCGGCGGTCTGCCCGTCGATGCCGTAGATCAGGTCGATGTTGAGCACGGGGATCCGGGCGTCGCGGATCGCGGTCAGGGCCGCCTCCACCTCCGCGCGGCGCTGCGGTCGGCCGGCGGCGCGGGCCTCGGCGTCGAGGAAGCTCTGCACGCCGATGCTCACCCGGGTGGCGCCGTGCGCGGCGAGCACCGCGAGCCGGTCCGGCGTCGCGGTGGCCGGCGAGGTCTCCACCGACAGCGGTACGCCGGGCAGTCGGGCACCCATCGCGGTGGCGATGCCGAACAGCTCGGTCAGCTCGTCGGCGGTCAGGTAGGTGGGGGTGCCGCCGCCGAGTGCCGCGCGGGCGTAGCCGGCGTCGTCGCCCAGCGCCTCGGCGACCCGGCCGGCCTGCCGGCGCAGCTGCCGCAGGTACGCCGTCACCTGCTCGGCGGGCGCGTTGGCGCGGGTGAACAGGTTGCAGAAGCCGCAGCGCATCTCGCAGAACGGCAGGTGGACGTAGAGGAAGAGCGCCTCGCGCGCCTCGGCCCGCCACACGTCCGCCAGCAGCGGGCGCGGTCGCAGCGGCCGGTAGGAGGTCTTGTGCGGGTACGCGTACAGGTACTGCTGGTACGGCGAGCCGTCGAGGCCCGTGTCGGTGCTGGTCACCATTCCCCCGGTCGCAGGACGAAGTGGGCGTACGGGACCGTCCACACCACGTCGTGGCCGATCCGGTGGCCGGTGTGGCCGTCCTCCCCGTAGGCGGTGCCGTGGTCGGAGCAGACGATCGCGAAAACCGGTCGGCCCCGGCCGGTGAGCAGGGCGAACAGCCGGTCGATCCGGCCGTCGACGTACTCCAGGGCGGCGGCGTGGCTGGCCAGGTCGTCGACCTGCGCCCCGGGCAGGTGGTGCCGGTTGGGCTGGTGCAGGGCGGCGACGTTGAGGAACGTGAACAGCGGCTGCCGCACCGGCACCCGCGGCAGCACCTCGGCCAGCCGGTCGAGCTGGGCGTCCAGGCAGGTGGGGGAGGTGACCCCGAACTCCGGCTCCCAGTGCGCCTCGGCGAACAGGCCCGGCAGCACCGCCCCGAGCGGGCTGCGCCGGTTGAAGAACCCGACCCCGCCCAGGCAGAGGGTGTGGTAGCCGACGTCGGCGAGCGCAGTCGGCAGGTCCGGCGCGTCGAACACCCACGTGTCGGCGCCGGACGTCTCACTGCCGGGGAACGCCGCCGCGTACAGCCGCTCGTGCCGGCCGGGGTTGACCGGGGTGGGCAGGAAGCCGGCGAAGAACGCGTGGTGCGCGGCGTAGGTGAAGCTGGCGGGGGAGTGCCGGCGCTCCCACCCGCCCCCGGGCAGCGCCCGCGCCAGGTGCGGCGTGCGCCCCCGCTGCGCGAGGTCGGCGGCGACGTCGTGCCGCAGCGTGTCGAGGGTGAGCAGGAGCAGGTCGTGGCTGCCGATCAGACTCCGCACGCGAGCACCTCCCGCCCCGCGGCGTCGCCGCGCGACGCCTCCCGCCCTGCCGCCTCGGCGCCCGAGGGCTCCCGTCCCGCCGCGTCCCCGCGCGACGGCCCGGCCGCCGCCCGCCAGCGGTCCCACCGGCCGTCGGTCAGGGCGCGCACCTGCTCGGCGTAGGTGTCCCGGCCGTCGGTGAGCACCCCCGGCAGCAGGTCGCCGAAGGCGTTGACCTCGGCCACCGCGTGGCGTCGCCACCCGACGAGGAACATCAGGTCGATTCCGACCTGGAGCGTGCGGGGAAAGCACCCGGCGACCCGCTCGCAGGTCTCCATCGCCGCCGCCCACGCCGCCGGCCCCGCCGCCGCGCGCAGCTCGGCGAGGTCGCCGCGCGCGTTGCCCAGGTGCAGGTTGGTCAGCGGCCCCCGGGCGGCACGCACCACGGCGTGGGTGGGCCGCCCCGCGACCGTCACCACCCGCAGGTCGACCACCCGATCGCCGAGCCCCGCCTTGGGCAGCCACCGCTCCACGTGCAGGCCCTCCCCGGCGATCCGGTCGACGATCGCGGCGACCTCGGCCTCGTCGCCGTAGCGGCGTGGCCGCAGCGAGTTGAACAGCCCGTCCGGTGTCGCCTCGACCGTGGTGACCGCCTGCACCCGCCGCCCGGCCACCGCCAGGGCGACGACCCCGGCGGCGGACGAGCCGTGCGCGGGCTTGACGAACACGCGGCTCCAGCGGGCCGCCGCCATCGCCGCCCGCAGCTGCTCCCACCCGTGCACGGGGGGCAGCGCGGCCGGCACCGGCACCCCGGCGGCGGCCAGCCGCGCGTGGCAGCGCCGCTTGTCGCACAGCACCGCGACGTCCGCCGGGTCGTTGAGCAGCTCCGCGCCGCCGGCGGCGACCTGGTCCAGGCCCCGCAGCAGCCCGGCGTACGTGTCGGCCAGGCCGACCAGCTCACCGTGGCGGGCCGGGGCGGCGGACCGGCGCAGCAGCCGGTCCACCTCCGCGTCCTCCCCGGGCGAGTCGACCCGTACCAGCGCGCCGGCCCCCGGTGGCGCCGCCCCGGTCAGCACGTCGAGCCACGGCAGCACCTCCGGTCGGGGCAGTCCGGCGCCGACGACCGCCCGGGTGAACAGGTCGACCCGGCGGTTGCCGGGGTTGCCGACGACGGTCAGGCGCATGTCACTCCGACACCGCCGTGTAGCGGTAGCTCTCGCCGTCGTACTCGTCGGGCTCCTGTGGGTCGGAGACGTCCACCCGGACGCCCGGCAGCGCGGCGACCAGCGACGCGGCCGTCTCCTCCGCCAGGTAGTGGTGGGACAGGTCCAGCTCCGCCAGGTGGGTCAGCGGCTGCCCGGCCAGGAGGGCCGCCGCGCCCTCGTCGCCGAGCGTGCCCATCGACAGGTCCAGCCGTTCCAGCCGGGGCACCACCGGCGCCGACGCCAGCGCCCGGGCGAGGTCGTCGGCGATCTCCGAGTTGCACAGGCCGAGCCGGCGCAGCCCGGGGAACCGCTCCCCGGACAGCAGCGGGGCGAGGTCGGTGACCTGCGCGTCGCCGCCGTAGTCGGAGGTGCCGAGCCACAGCTCCAGGTCGGTCAGCGCGGGCAGGTCGGAGTCGAGCACCGCGCCGACGAACGCCCGGGACAGCCCGCCGCTCTCCACCGCCAGCTCGCGCAGCCGCGCGTGCCGCACCGGGGAGAAGGCGAGGTCCTCGCCGCCGCGTACCCGCAGCACCTCCAGCTGCGGGTACGCCGTCAGCAGCGGGCTGACGTCGCCCACCTTCATCCAGGAGACCTCGCACTCCTCGCCGGTCATGTCGCCGAGGAACAGGGCGCGCAGGGCGGGCAGCCGCGACGCCGCGGCGCAGAGCTGCGCGATCGGGGCGGTGTTGAACGCCGCGTAGCCCCAGGCGCCGACGACCAGGGACTCCACGGAGGGCCCCGCCTGCGCGACGAACCGGTCGAACGCGACCCGGAACTCCTCCGAGAGCTTGTAGCCCGCGGTCTCGTCGAAGTGCCAGAGGGCGAACCGCCACGAGACCGGGCCGTCCACCGTGGGCAGCGGCCCGTCGACGGGGACGTCCACCACCGGGCGGCCGGCGAAGTGTCTTGCGTGGGAACCGAAGGTCACGCCGCTCACTCCCCGACGGCGGTGTAGCGGTAGAGCTTGCCGTCGTATTCGTCGGCGGTCTGCGGGTCTGCCAGGTCGACCTGCACGCCCGGCAGCGCGGCGACCACGGCGGCGGCCGTCTCCTCCGACAGGAAGTGGTGGTGCAGGTCGAGCCGCGTCAGGTGGGTCAGCGGCTGGCCGGCCAGCAGCGCCTTCGCGCCCTCGTCGGTGAGCGTGCCCTTCGACAGGTCGAGCGCCTCCAGCCGGGGCACGATGGGCGCGGTGGCGACGGCCGCCGCCACCGCGTCGGCGATCTCGGCGTTGCACGCCGCGAGGTACCGCAGGGCCGGCAGGCCGGCGCCGGAGAGCACCCCGGCCAGGTCCTCGGCGCTCGCGTCGCCGCCGTAGTCCCTCCTGCCGAGCCAGAGGTCCAGCCGGTGCAGGGCCGGCAGCTCGCACGCGCCGACGGCACGGACCACCTCGGCCTGCAGCCCGCCGGACTCGAACCGCAGCTCCCGCAGCTCGGCGTGGCGGATCGGCTTCAGCCGCAGGCCCTGCGCCCCGCGCACCCACAGCACTCCCAGCGACGGGTACGCCGCGAGCAGCGGCGTGATGTCGCCGTGGGTGAGCCAGGAGATCTCGCACTGCTCGTAGGTCAGGTCGGCGAGGAAGACCGCGCGCAGCCCGGTCCACTCCCCGGCCGCCTCGACCAGCGGCTCGATCGGCAACGGCCGTTCGTAGGCCTCGCCCCACTCGCCGATCACCAGGGCGCGCACCGAATCGGGCGGGACCTGTTCCCGCAGCGCCCGCACGAGACCGATGAACTCCTCGGCCTCCGCGTCGTGGTCCTCGACCTCCAGCCGCCAGGCGACCGTCGAGGGATCGTCGGGAAGTGTCATTCCCGGGGTAAAGGGCACTACCGGTAACCCGACGAACGACGACACCTGCGAGCTGATCACGCCTACCTCCGGTCCGACTGGTGCAGCGGCGGCGCGACGGTAACAGGTCCGCCCGACAGGATGATCAGCGCAGCGGTCGCCGGGTGCCGCGGCCGGCGGCGCCACGGCTGGCGGTGTCCGAGGGCGGCCGGTGGCGCCTGCCACGAGCCGAACGGGTTCCCGGCCCGCACCGGCGGTCGGTCACAGCCCGAAGAACGCGAGGTAGGCGTCGATCTGGTGGGCGAGCATCGGCTCGCCCGGATGCGCCCGCAGGCCCCGGGCACGCGCCTCCGCCAGCAGGACCGTCTCCGCCGGCGTCATGATGATGTCGGCGACCACGGCGTCCGCCGGCAGGTCGACCACCGCGAACGGCGGCGGGTCGTCGGGACGCAGCCCCAGGGGCGTGGCGTTGACCGCGAGGTCGGCGTCGGCCAGTCGCGGTCGCGTCGTCGCGCCGACCCGGCCGGGGTACGCGGCGGACAGCCGCCGCCGCAGCGTCTCCAGCCGGCCCGGGTCGGTGTCGCTGAGCCGCAGCTCCGCCACGCCGGCGTCGAGCAGGGCCACCGCGATCGCGCTGCCCGCCCCGCCCGCGCCCACCACGCACGCCCGGCGGCCCCGAGGGTGGTGCCCGGCCCCGGCCAGCCCGCGGACGAACCCGTCGCCGTCGAAGGTGTCCGCGGTCCACGTCCCGTCGGGCTCGCGCCGCAGCGCGTTGGCGCTGCCGGCGAGGCGGGCGCGGTCGCTGGCCCGGTCGGCGAGGTCCAGCGCGGCGGCCTTGTGCGGCACGGTGACCAGCATTCCGTCCAGGTTGGCCACCCGTTGCAGCCCCCGCACCACCTGGGTGAGGTCGGCCGCCGCCGCGTGGACCGGGACGAGCACCGCGTCGGTGCCCCGCCGGGCCAGCACCGGGTTGAGCAGCCCGGGGGCGCGCACCTGCGCGATCGGGTCGCCGAGCAGCGCGTACACCCGGGTGGCGCCGCCTATCTCGGTCATCAGGCGTCTCCGCGGGGAGCAGGGGTCGTCCGGCGCGGCCGGACCGGGGCGGTGCCGACCCTACGTGACGGGGACGCCCGCCCCGACGCGGGCCGTGGACGCGGTGGCGGGCACGCGGTGCGGTGTGCGCTCGTCGGCGAGCCGCCGGTGCAGGTGGCTGTTCGGTGTCGGCGGGCCGGGGCGTACGGCATCCCGGCGGCCGACGTGCCGCGCCCACCCGACCGGAGTGGGTCGGGTGGGCGCGGCATGCTCGTCTCGCGGGCGTTCAGCCGCTGGACGACGGCTTGCGGATCGCGTCGCGGACGCGGTCGATGACCGCCAGCGCCGGTCCCGCCGCCAGGTTGCCCTTCGCGGACTGGGCGCTCGGGTGCGGTCGCGTGGGCGCGGTCGCCTCCGCCATCCGTACGGCGCCGGCCATCGTGCGGAGCCGGTCGGCGGGCACGTGCTGGCGCAGCAGCGGGAACTCCTGCCGTTCCTCGTAGCGGGCGTGGGTGAGCACCGCGTCGCGCAGCAGGATGATCCCGGTGTCGAAGCCCTCGGCGTCGACACCGCCGGCGATCAGGGTCTTCAGCGTCTCCCTGGCCTGGCGCTCCTCGTCGAGCCGCTCGTCGACCATGGCGTCGCCGCCCCCGCCGGGCAGGGTGCGGGCCAGCGGGTGGACGACCTCATCCTCGGCCGTCTCGTGTGCGGCGAGGAGCTTGACCAGGTCGTCGAAGGCGTCCCGGCGGGTTTCTCCGGTGCTGCCGATGACCAGCAGGAACAGCTCCTCGATCCGTGCGTGCTGGGCCAGCAGCAGGTCGACGACGTCGTCCTCGGGGCCGCGCGTGGCCGGGGCACCGCCGTCAGGCATGGCTGCCTCCCCGCGCGCGCAGCGACTCCACCGGGTGGGGCCCCTCGGTCTCGATGCGGTACTCGTCGCCGAACCGCTCCCGGTGCATGTCGATCACCTGCTCGCTCGGCGGCTTCTGCCCGTCGTGCAGCTGCTGCTGCATCGACTCGAACCGTTCGTGCGCCTCCCGCACGTACCCCTCGCCGATCTTGTTCAGGTCGACCTGGGTGGCGAGCAGGTGGCGCAGGTACTCCTTGTTCGGCTCGAAGGTCAGCGGCTCGGGCAGGCCCGCGTTGCCGACGATCTCCTCCGGCTCCCGGCCGTCGTGGCGACGCAGCAGGTCGGCGGCCTGCTGCAGGTGCGCCAGTTCCATCTGCAGGTGCAGCTCCCACACCGCCTTGATGCGCGGGTCGCTCTCCTGGGTCATGAAGGAGTAGTAGAGCCAGCATTCGTTGTACTCGTGGGTGAGCAGCCGCTCCCACCAGTTCTCGCCCGGGTCGAGCAGCGACTCGTAGTGCGTGACGTGCTCCTGCTCGATGAGGCTGATCTCCTGGTAGAGCTGCCGCGCGATCGGCTCCATGTACTGCGGCCCGACGTTCATGTAATAGAACATGACCTGCTGCTCGGCCGACAGGATGGTCAGCGCGTGCAGCTTGGAGCGGGGGTCGACGGTGTTGCGGTCGTACGGGGTGCGCACCTCGTCGAACGGGTGCCGGTGCTCGACGACGGTGGGCCGGCCGGGCATGACCTCGGTCAGGCCGTCGACGATCTTCTCGGCCTTGCGCCGTTCCACCATCTCGTAGAGGTTGGCGTAGCGGTACAGGTGGTCGAAGTCCTCCAGGACGCCGAACTCGTAGCCCTGCTTCAGGTACGGGTCCGGCTCGTGCCGGGCCACCCACGCGGTCAGGTCGACGGCCACCTGCTCGTAGCCGAGCGTCGTCTCCAGCACGCTCGCCGCGCCGGGCAGCAGCCAGTTCACCACCCGCTGCTGCTGGCTCTCCAGATAGCGCACGTACGCCAACTGCCGGCGGACCTCCTGGTCGGGGCAGTTGCGGGCGAACTGGTGCTGGAAGTTGATCGCCTCGACCTCGATGCCGTTCATCGTGATGATGCGGCAGCGGGTGTACGGGTCGACCGCCTCCGGGTCGATGGGCTCCACGTTGAGTTCGCGCCAGTTGCGGATCTGGCTCTCCAGTGGGATTCCTTTGTGCTCCAACGGGTTGAACACGGCGTCTCCTTACTCGGCCGGGGTATCGACTGCCCTACCCCGACAGTCCGGGTGAAAACGGACTACCCGGGTTTTCCTGGATGGGGACTGGTGATTTCACCGATGCGGGGCCGCCGACGCCGCCCAAGACTGATGCATGTCGATATGACCCGTCCCGTAGGGAGTGCCCGACGTGTCATCACCCGCCACCACTACCGTCCGTCGCCGCCCCGCCGTCCGCGTCGCCGGGCTGGCCGTGGCCGCCGTCCTGGCCGCGGTGGGCGCGCTCGCCGCGCCGCCCGCCGCCGCCCAGGCCGCCGCCAACCCGTACGAGCGCGGTCCCGCCCCGACCGTCGCGTTGCTGGAGGCCAGCCGCGGCCCGTTCGCCACCGCCTCGCAGACCGTCTCCTCGCTCAGCGTCACCGGCTTCGGCGGGGGCGTCATCTACCACCCGACCAGCACCAGCGAGGGTACCTTCGGCGCCGTCGCCATCTCGCCCGGCTACACCGCCGCCTGGTCCAGCCTCAGCTGGCTCGGGCCGCGGATCGCCTCGCACGGCTTCGTGGTGATCGGCATCGAGACCAACTCACGCCTCGACCAGCCGGACAGCCGCGGCCGGCAGTTGCTCGCCGCGCTCGACTACCTGGTGGAGCGCAGCTCGGTGCGCAGCCGCATCGACGCCAGTCGGCTCGCCGTCGCCGGCCACTCGATGGGCGGCGGCGGCAGCCTGGAGGCCGCGATCTCCCGGCCTTGAGCACCACCGTGCAGCCGGCGGCCAGGGCGGGGGCCAGCTTCGCGACGACCTGGTGCAGCGGGTAGTTCCACGGGGTGATGGCGCCGACCACGCCGACCGGTTCCCGGACCACCAGCGAGTTACCGACGGTCTCGTCGGCCGGGGGTCGGGCGGCCAGCTCGACGTAGCTGTGCAGGACGGTCAGCGGCAGTCCGGCCTGGACCCGGGCGGCCACCTTCAGCGGGGTGCCCAGCTCCAGGGCGACGGTGCGGGCGATCTCGTCGGCCCGGGCGGAGAGGGCGGGGTGCAGCCGGTCCAGGCGGGCGGCCCGCTCGGCGGGCACGGCGTCGGCCCAGCCGGGAAAGGCGGCCCGGGCCGCCGCGACGGCGTGGTCGACGTCGGCGACCGTGCCGGCCGGCACGGTCGCGACGACCTCCTCGGTCGCCGGGTTCCGCACCGCGACGGTCTCCCCGGAGCCGGCGGCGACCCACTCTCCGTCGAGGTAGAAGGCGGTCCGTGCGAGACCCATCGTGCCCCTCACGTACGTCGGCCAAAACTAGCAGCGCAAGTTTTGACTTTAGTACGCGTCGGCGGCCGGCGGGAGGGGTGGCAGTGGCCCGATGTGCTGCTCGTAGGTGCGCGACAGCCCGTGGATCAGCGCGTCGAGGCCCAGCGCGAAGGCGCCCTCGTCCACCCGCTGCTGGTGCTCGGCCAGCCGGTGGGCCTGGGTCAGGTGCGGGTACTGCTCCGCGTACAGCCCCGGGTCCTCGACGAAGCCCCGGGCGAACGAGCCCAGCGCCGAGCCGGCCACGAAGTACCGCATGAGCGCGCCGATGTGGGTCGCCCGGGCCGGCGGCCACCCGGCGGCGACCAGTCCGCCGTAGACGGCGTCGGCCATGGCCAGCGCCGCCGGCCGGCGCCCCGGCCCCCGGGCCAGGTACGGCACGATGTTCGGGTGGGCGGCCAGCGCCGCGCGGTAGGAGTGGCCCCACCGGCGCAGCGCCTCGCGCCAGTCGACGCTGCCGAAGAACGACACGTCCACCTGGCCGGTGACGCTGTCGGCCACCGCGTCGAGGATCTCGTCCTTCGTGGCGAAGTGGTTGTAGAGCGACGGCCCGCGCACCCCGAGCTCGGCGGCGAGCCGGCGGGTGGAGAAGCCCTCCAGCCCTTCGGCGTCGATCAGCGCGGCGGCGGTCTCCACGATCCGCTGCCGGCTGAGCAGCGCCTGCCGCGGCCGGGGCATCCGGTCCTCCTTCGCTCGATGTCCGTCGCAGACTCTGCCACAACCGGGTCTGGACGGAATTAAACTTGCACCGCTAGTTTAATGCGCATGGATCTGGAACTTTCCGCCGAGCAGGCGGCGGTCCGCCGGCTCGCCGCGGATTTCGTCGACCGCGAGGTGACGCCGCACGCAGCCAGCTGGGACCGCCGGGAGTCCGTCGACCCCGACATCGTCGGCAAGCTCGGCGACCTCGGCTTCCTGGGGCTCACCATCGGCGAGGACGACGGCGGTTCCGGTGGCGACCACCTCTCCTACTGCCTCGTGCTGGAGGAGCTGGGCCGGGGCGACTCCGCCGTCCGCGGCATCGTCTCGGTCTCCCTCGGGCTGGTCGCCAAGTCCGTCGCCGCCCACGGGACCCCGGCCCAGCGGTCGGAGTGGCTGCCCCGGCTCTGCTCCGGCGCCGCCCTCGGCTGCTTCGCGCTGACCGAGCCGGACAGCGGCTCCGACGCGGCCGCGCTTACCACCCGGGCGGTCCGCGACGGCACCGACTGGCTGATCACGGGCGCGAAGATGTTCATCACCAACGGCACCACGGCCGACGTGGCGCTGGTCTTCGCCCGCACCGGCGGCCCGGGGCACCGGGGCATCAGCGCCTTCCTGGTGCCCACCGACGCGCCGGGCCTGACCCGGCGGGAGATCCACGGCAAGCTGGGCCTGCGCGGGCAGGCCACCGGGGAGCTGCGCTTCGACGGCGTACGGGTGCCGGACTCGGCGCGCCTGGGCGACGAGGGCGCCGGCTTCCGGCTCGCCCTCGCCACCCTGGCCAAGGGCCGGATGTCCGTGGCCGCCGGCTGCGTCGGCATCGCCCAGGGCTGCCTGGACGCGGCCGTCGGCTACGCCGGGCAGCGCACCCAGTTCGGCAAGCCCATCGCCGGCCACCAGCTCGTGCAGCAACTGCTCGCCGCCATCGCCGTCGACACCGACGCCGCGCGGCTGCTGGTGTGGCGGGTGGCCGACCTGATCGACCGGGGCGAGCCGTTCGCCACCGAGGCGTCGATGGCCAAGCTCTTCGCCAGCGAGGCCGCCGTCCGCGCGGCCAACAACGCCGTCCAGGTCTTCGGCGGGTACGGCTACATCGACGAGTACCCGGTCGGCAAGTACCTGCGCGACGCCCGCGTCGCCACCCTCTACGAGGGCACCAGCCAGATCCAGCAGCTGCTCATCGGACGCGCGCTCACCGGCGTCAACGCCTTCTAGAGCCAGGGAGAAGCCGTGACCAGATTCGCCGACCGGGTCGCCGTCGTCACCGGCGCCGCGCAGGGCATCGGCGCCGCCACCGCCCGCCGGCTGGCCGCCGAGGGCGCGGCGGTCGCCGTGGTCGACCTCGACGCGCAGCGCAGCCGGGCCGTCGCCGACGAGATCGCCGCCGCCGGTGGCCGGGCCGTCGGCATCGGCTGCGACGTGACCGACGCCGAAGCGGTCGCCGCCATGACCGCCCAGGTGGTCCAGGCGTACGGCGGGCTGCACGTGCTCGTCAACAACGCCGGGATCACCCGCGACAACCTGCTGTTCAAGATGGCGCTGCCCGAGTGGGAGGCGGTGCTGACCACCAACCTGACGAGCATGTTCCTCTGCTGCCAGGCGGCGCAGGAGCACATGGTGGCGGCCCGCTACGGCCGGATCGTCAACCTCAGCAGCCGCTCCGCGCTGGGCAACCGGGGTCAGGTCAACTACGCGGCGGCCAAGGCCGGCGTGCAGGGCCTGACCGCCACCCTGGCCGTCGAGCTGGGCCCGTTCAACGTCACCGTGAACGCGGTCGCCCCCGGCTACGTGGCCACCGCGATGACCGCGGCCACCGCCGAGCGGGTGGGCAGCAGCCCCGAGGAGCACCAGCGGACGGTCGCCGAGCACACCCCGCTGCGCCGGGTCGCCCAGCCGGCCGAGATCGCCTCGGTGATCGCCTTCCTGGCCAGCGACGACGCCTCGTACGTCAGCGGCCAGACCCTGTACGTCAACGGCGGCGCGCGCTGAGTCGCGTACCGCCGCACCACCCGGAGGGGACATGGACTTCGCGCTCTCGGACACCGAGCGGGCCATCCGCGACACGGCCCGCGACTTCATCGCCAGAGAGGTCATGCCGCTGGAGCAGGAACTGCTCCGGCGCGAACGCGCGCACCGGCCCGGGCTGGAGCCCGACGAGCTGCGCGAGTTGCAGCTCAAGGCGCGGGCGTTCGGCTTCTGGGGGCTGGCCACCCCCGAGGAGTACGGCGGCATGGACCTGCCGGCCGTCGCCCAGTCGCTGATCTGGACCGAGCTCGGCCGCTCGTTCGTGCCGTTCCGGTTCGGCGGCGAGGCCGACAACATCCTGTTCCGGGCCAACGACGAGCAGAAGCGGGAGTTCCTGATCCCGACGATCGAGGGGGAGCGGCGCAGCTGCTTCGCGATCACCGAGCCGGGCGCCGGGTCCGACGCCGCCAACATCAGGCTCAGCGCCCGGCCCGACGGCGGCGACTGGGTGCTCAACGGCGAGAAGACGTTCATCACCGGCGGCAACGAGGCCGACTTCGCCATCGTCATCGCGGTCACCGACCGGGAGAAGGGGGCCCGCAACGGCGGCGCCACGGCCTTCCTGGTGGACCGGGCGATGGGCTGGCGCTCGGAGTTCATCCAGACCATGGGGGAGGGCGGGCCGGCCGCGCTGGTCTTCGACGACGTCCGGGTGCCGCAGCGGAACATCCTCGGCGAGCCCGGCCAGGGTTTCGCCCTCGCGATGGAGTGGATCGGCAAGGGGCGCTACACCATCCCCTCGCACGCGGTCGGCATCGCCGAGCGGGCGCTGCGGATGGCGATCGACCACGCCAACACCCGGCAGACGTTCGGCCGACCGATCGGCGACAACCAGGCGATCCAGTGGATGATCGCCGACTCCGAGACCGAGCTGGAGGCGGCCCGCTGGCTGATCCTGCGGGCGGCCTGGACCGTGGACCGGGGCATGGACCCGCGGCACGCCTCCTCGATGGCGAAGCTCTACGGCGCCGGCATGGTCAACCGGGTGGTCGACCGGGTGCTGCAGATCCACGGCGGCATGGGTTACACCCGGGAACTGCCCGTCGAGCGGTGGTACCGGCAGGTCCGGCTCTACCGCATCTTCGAGGGCACCGACGAGATGCAGCGGCTCATCATCGCGCGGGACCTGCTGCGCGGCTACACCCGACTGGGAGGGCACCTGGCATGAGGATCTTCGACTCCGTCGACGAGCTGGCCGCGGCGGTCGGGGAGACCCTCGGCCCGGGGCCGTGGCAGCGGATCGACCAGGGGCGCGTGGACCTGTTCGCCGACGCCACCGACGACCACCAGTGGATCCACCTCGACCCGGAGCGGGCCGCCACCGGCCCGTACGGCGGCACGATCGCCCACGGTTTCCTGACCCTGTCCCTGCTGCCGGCGCTGGTGGGTCGGCTCTACCGGGTGCAGGGCGTGCGGATGGGGGTCAACTACGGGCTCAACCGGGTGCGGTTCCCCGCGCCGGTGCGGGTCGGCAGGGCGGTCCGGGCCGTCGCGACCATCGCCGAGGTCTCCCCGGTGGACGGCGGCGTGCAGCTGGTCACCGCCGCGACCGTGGAGTGCGACGCCGGCGGCAAGCCGGTCTGCGTCGCCGAGACGGTGAGTCGGCTCTACGTGGGACCGACGGCCTCCTGAGCGACCGGCGGTGCCGGATTCGTGGCGGGGACCACACCGTACGGGCAGCCTTTGGGAGTTTTTGTCGCCTTCATCCATCGGCCGTTCGGTTGATATGGCGGCGGCCGTTGGTCTAGGGTTGTGGCACTGCGGTCGCCGGATCCCGGCGTCGCCGCATCTGCGGGACAGGAAGGGCAGCATGATCACCACGACGACCGCGCCGACCACCACCGACGCCGCCACCACGGTCTCCGGTGACGAGACCCGCGCGAGCGAGCTGACCGCCGCCCTCGCCGCCCTGCCAGAGGGGCACCCCGACCGGCCGGCGCTGCGCGCACGGGTGATCGAGGCGTGGCTGCCGCTGGCCCACCACCTCGCCTTCCGCTACAGCGGGCGCGGCGAGCCCAACGGGGACCTGGCCCAGACCGCGGCCCTCGGGCTGATCAAGGCCGTGGACCGGTTCGACGCCTCCCGTGGCGTCGACTTCGCCGGTTTCGCCATCCCGACGATCCTCGGTGAGATCAAGCGCCACTTCCGCGACCGCACCTGGAACATCCGGGTGCCGCGCCGCCTGCAGGAGCTGCGGCTGCGCATCTCCGAGGCCAACGGCACCCTCACCCAGACGCTCAACCGGGCGCCGACGGTCGCCGACATCGCCACCCACCTCGGCATCACCGAGGAGGAGGTGCTGGAGGGGCTCGAAGGCGCCCGCGCCTACAACGCCGTCTCCCTCTCCACCCCCATCGGCGACGGCGAAAGCGCCACCGAGCTCGGCGACACCCTGGGCGCCGAGGACGGCGAGTTCGAGCTGGCCGAGCTGCGCGTCGCCCTCGGCCCGGCGCTCGCCACCCTCGACGAGCGCGAGCAGAAGATCCTCACCCTCCGCTTCTACGGCAACCTCACCCAGAGCGAGATCGCCGCCCGCGTCGGGGTCTCCCAGATGCACGTCTCCCGCCTGCTCACCCGCGCGCTGGGCAAGCTGCGCGGCCAGCTCGAGGGCAGCCACTGACGAATTCCCGTGACCCGGCGGCCACCGGCCGCCGGGCGCCTCGGGGTGCTGTCCATGTCCGCCCCGCCTTCTACGGCGGGGCGGACATCGCCGTCTGCAGTGTCGTGGCCCCGTCTGGCGGGTTTCTTCCCGGCCTGCACCGCCGGGCCGACCCCGGGTGCGCCGCCCGCCGGGCCGGGCCGTGGTGCGTGGCCGGCCCGCCCCGCGGTCTTCCAGGATGCCGTGTTACGGGCCGTACCACCGTTGCCGTGCGGTGTCGGGCGTCGTGGCGTTGCTCGGCGGGGCGGCGGTGCCACCATCGAAGAGTGGTGGATATCGATTTGTTTCGGCGTGGGGCGCGGGCCCGGGCAGCGGTGATGACGGCGCGTTTGCGCCGGTTGGTGACCTGCGAGTCGCCGCCGGAACCGGGTCCGGAACTCACCGCCTGCGCCGAGCTGCTCCAGGCGTGGGGCGACGCCGCGCTGGGCCGGCGGGGGCGTCGGGTGGTCCTCGACGGACTGCCGCACCTGCTCTGGGCGGCCCCCGACCAGCGCGTGCTGCTGCTCGGGCACTACGACACGGTCTGGCCGGCGGGCACCATCCGGGAATGGCCCTTCACGATCACCGGAAGCACCGCCACGGGGCCCGGGGTCTGCGACATGAAGGCCGGGATCGTCCAGATGCTCACCGCGCTGGAACTGCTGCCGGACACCTCGCGGGTGGGGTTGCTGCTCACCTGCGACGAGGAAAGCGGATCCGGCACCTCCCGACCGCTCATCGAGGAGCAGGCGCGCCGCTCCGGGGCGGTGCTGGTCGGCGAGCCGAGCACCGAGGGCGGCGATCTGAAGGTCGCCCGCAAGGGCGGCTCCGTCTACCGGATCGCGGTGCGGGGCCGGGCGGCACACGCCGGCGTCGAGCCGCACCGGGGCGTCAACGCCGGGGTGGAGCTCGCGCACCACGTCCTCGCGGTGCAGTCCTTCGCCGCGGGGGAGACGAGTGTGACCCCGACGGTCCTCTCCGCCGGCACGATGACGAATGTCGTCCCCGAGTCCGCGGTCCTCTGCGTCGACGTGCGGGCCTGGACCCGCGAGGAGCTGCACCGGGTGGACCGACTCGTCCGCGAGCTGACCCCCCGGCTGCCCGACGCGCGGCTGACCGTCGGCGGCGGGATCAACCGGTACCCGCTGCCGGCCTCCGTGTCGGCACCGCTGTTGCGCATCGCGCAGTCGGTGGGGGCGGAGCTCGGGCTGCCTGCCGTGCGCGGCGTCGCCGCCCCGGGCGCCTCCGACGCCAACTTCACCGGCGCGCTCGGCGTGCCCACCCTGGACGGGCTGGGCGGGGTGGGGGGCCTGCCGCACGCCCGCGGCGAGTACGTGGACGTCGCGAGGATGCCGGAGCGCACCGCGCTGCTGGCCGCCCTGGTGGCCCGGCTTCTCGCCGCGCCCGGCCCGGACCAGGCAGCCGAGGGACCGCTCGGCGCCGTACCCGCCGCCCAGGGCTCGCCGGCGGACGGGTGAGCCGCCCCGCTCGCGTGGCGTCCGCCGCTCGGCGGTCGAAGTCCGCACGGTTTCGTAAACGCGCCCCGCGCCGCTGGGCGATGCTGGATCCGTCGATCGCCCCGGGGAGGCGCTCATGGCCCGCACGACCGGTGACCTCGCACCCGACTCGCCGATGGCGGCGGGGGACATGGTGCGCCGCGCGCGTACCTTCGCCGACCGGATGGCCGCCAGACGTTCCATCCGACACTTCTCGCCCCAGCCGGTGCCGATGGAGGTGATCGAGGAGGCGATCCGCGCGGCGGCGACCGCGCCGAGCGGCGCCAACCTGCAACCGTGGCGGTTCGTCGTGGTCACCGACGCCGCCCGGAAGCGCCGGCTGCGGGAGGCCGCAGAGGCCGAGGAACGTGAGTTCTACGCCCGGCGCGCGTCGGCGCAGTGGCTGGAGGCGATCGCCCCGATCGGTACGGACTGGCACAAGCCCTTCCTGGAGGTGGCGCCGGTCGTGATCGTGGTGTTCGAGGTGCACCAGGGCCCGCGGTCCCCGAAGCCCTACTACGTCAAGGAATCCGTGGGCATCGCGGTCGGCGTGCTGATCACCGCGCTGCACCACGCCGGCCTGGCCACCCTGACCCACACGCCGAGCCCGATGCGCTTCCTCAACGAGGTGTGCGAACGGCCCCCCGAGGAGCGCCCGTACCTGGTCATGCCGGTCGGCTACCCGGCGCCGGACGCGACGGTGCCGGACCTGGTGCGTAAGCCGCTGCCGGAGGTTCTGATCCGGCGGTGACGGTCCGTCCGCGGCTGCCGGTCGTGCCCGGCCTCGCCCAGAAATGGCGCAGCTCCGTGCATTCGATGGGTCGCCGGCCGCCGGGACACGTGGATCAGGGTCCGGCGACGCGCAGCTGGTCCGGAGCGGGGCAACCGGATGCTGGTACGACCGCCGCCGCGCGGAGGTCGTCGGCTGAACACCGGCGGCGCCCCGCCCCCATGTCGAAGGGGCCGTCCGACGGACGGCCCCTTCGACATGGGGCAACCGCTGGCGGAGCCCGCCGGGGCGCGGGATCCCTGTCGGCTACGCGCAGGTCGCCCCGCGGACGTCAGGAGTCGGCGAACTGCCCGGGAGCCCGGCCGGGACCGGCCGGCCCTCGGTACGCCTGGGCGATGTTCAGCCAGCGCTCGGCCTCGGCGCCCACCGCCTTCACCGACAGGTCGTCGCGGTGCCGTCGTCGGGTGACCAGCAGACAGAAGTCGGCGGCGGGACCGGTGACGACCTGCTCGGAGTCGGACGGCCCGAACTGCCAGACGGCCCCGGACGGCGCGGTGATCTCGAAGCGCAGGGCGACGTCCGGAGTGCTCAGACCGCGCGCCTGGTAGCCGAAGTCCCACGTGCGCACGGCGAACTCGACGAGGGGGCGCAGCCGGTCGGTGCGCTCGCGGCGTACGCCGAGGGCGTCGGCGATGTCCTGGCCGTGGCCGAACAGCTCCATCATCCCTGCCGCGGCGAGCACCGCCGCCGGGAGCGGCCGGACGAGCCAGGGCACCAGCTGCTCGGACGGGACGGCGGCAAGCGCCTTCTCCGCGGCGGCCCGCTCCGTACGCCACCGGCCCATCAGCACGGCAGGCGCCTCGGCCAGATAGGGCGCCATCGCCGCGTCCACGTTCGCGTCGAAGTCGTCGCTCAGGCGCGACGTCATGGCCCGGAACTTGTCCGGGGCGGCGGCGGCCAGTCCGGCCATCCGGAAGGTCGCGGTCAGGTGGGCGACCTGGTGCGCGACCGTCCAGCCCTCGGCCGGGGTGGCCGTCCGCCACCCCGCGTCGTCCAGGTCGGCGAGCATGCGGTCGACATCGTCGCCCTCGGCCTCCAGGGCGGCGAACACATCCTGTTCTGTCACGCGCTCATCCTCTCGCTACGGGTGTCGAGTGCACGTCGCCGGCGCTGCGCGCCCGATGGTCGACGGGGGAAGCCGGCAGCCGCGTCGGCGCCGCCGCCTCAATCATCGACAGGTGGTGGGGCGGGCGTCTTCTCCCGCTGTGCCGAGGGCGGCGTTCCTGCCGGCGGGTGCGCGCGCAACCGCAACGCGAACAGGCTGCCGAGCAGCAGCACGCCCCCCACCACGGCCAGTGCCGGCCGGACGGCGGGCAGGAACGCGGCGGCGAAGGCGTCCGCGGCCAGCGCCGAGTACCGGTCGGCCGACTCCGGCGGTGTTCCCGCCGGCACGACGAATCCGCCGGCCTGGCCGGCACCCAGCCTGATGCCCTCCCCGGCGGCGCCGAAGCCGTCCAGGAAGGCCGCCCGGGCTTCGGGGGGCAGCGTCGCTGCCCGGGCGCGGGCCGCCTCCGGCAGGGTGTCGGCGAGCCGGTGTTGCAGCACGGCCCCGACGACCGCCGCGCCGAGCGCGCCGCCGACCTGGCGTGCGGTGTTGAGCACCCCCGCGGCGGCGCCAGCCAACCGGGCGGGCACCTCGCGCATGGCCTCGGTGGTGGTCGGCGCGATGGACGCCCCCATGCCGATGCCGACGGCGATCAGCGGTAGTACGAACGTGCCGACGGTGGAGCGCGGCGTGACCAGCACCGCCATGCCCAGCACGCCGAGCGCGTACACGGTGAGCCCGCCCGCGAGCAGGCGTCGGCCGCCGAGCCGGTCGGTGAGCCGACCGGCGACCGGTGCGACGGCGCTGAGCACCAGCGTCCAGGGCAGCGCGGCGAGGCCCGACTCCAGCGGGCTCATGCCGAGCAGCGACTGCGTCTCGATCACGAAGACCAGGAGGAAGCCGTACAGACCGAATGAGCTCACGAGCGTGATCAGGGTGGCCGGGGCGAAGTTGCCCAGGCGGAACAGGCCGGGCGGGACGAGCGGCTCCCGCTGCCGGCGCTCGCGCAGGGCGAACACGAGCGCGCACACCGCCGAGGCGGCCAGGATCGTCGGAATGCCGACGGGCCCCCGCACCGTGCCCCAGTCGTGGCGTTCGCCCTCGATGAGGGCGTACATGAGGCCCACCAGCGCGGCGGTGGCCAGGAGCACGCCGGGCACGTCGAGGTGGCGCGGCCGGCGGGTGCGCAGGTCGGGAACCAGCCACCAGGCCAGGGCGACACCCGCCGCGCTGAGCGGCACGTTGAGGTAGAAGATCCACTCCCAGCCGAGCCGGGTGATCACGAGGCCGCCGAGGGTGGGCCCGCTGACGGCGGCCACGCCCGCGACGGCGGTGAAGATCCCGAAGGCGGCGCCCCGCCGCGCGGCCGGGAAGATGCCGGAGATGAGGACCAGCGCCTGCGGCAGCAGCGCCGCGGCGCCCACGCCCTGCACCACCCGCGCGCCGATGAGCTGCCCCGGGGACTGGGCCGCCCCGCAGAGCACCGAGGCCACCGCGAACACCGCCATGCCGGCCATGAAGACGGTACGCGGACCGAACAGGTCGCCGAGGCGCCCGGCGACGATCAGCAGGGACGCCAGCGCCAGCAGGTAGCCGTTCAGCACCCACAGCATGCTGTCGATCCCGGTGTCCAGGGACCGCATCATGTCCGGCACGGCGGTGTTGACGATGCTCGTGTCGAGCAGGATGAGGAAGTTTCCGAGGCACAGCACCAGCAGTGCCGCCCACGGGTTGCCGGGCCCCGCCCGCGGCGTCGTCGCCGGGTCGGCGGTCCGCCCCGGATCACGCCTCGCCCGCACGCGAGGCCTCCTCCCCGACGGCGAGGTCGGCACCGGGCACGCCGGCCGGGGGCGGCCCGAGACCGTCCCCGTACAGCCGAGCCCCGATCCGGCGGGCCGCGGCCAGGCTCGCCCAGGCGGTGACCGCGACCAGCGCGGCGTCGTCGGCGCCGCCGGCGCGGCAGGCGGCGATGTCGGCGTCGGCGACCCGGTACGGCGCGAGCGCGGTCAGCAGCGCCAGCCGGGCGGCGGGTCGCTCGGCCGGCGACAGCTCGGCGACCACGGCGTCGAACCACCGTCCGGCGCCCGGCTGCGGGGGCGGCGGGTCGGCAAGGCAGGCCAGGATCCGCTGCCGGACGTGCTCGGGCAGGGCCGCCTCGCCGCGACGGCGGATCGCCTGACCGGCGCGGGCGAAAGCGGCGGCCACGTGCGGCTGCCCGACGGCCCAGACCAGGTCGGCCTCCGGTGGCGCGGGTGGCAGCAGCTCCAGGGAACGACCGGGTGGCCGGTCGGCGCGGGCCAGTGCCCCCATGATGCGGGCGGCCGTACGCCGGACCCCGGCGCGCACCCGGGCCGGCGTGGGCGGCAACGGGGAGTCCTGGAGGAAGACGCTCACCATCCGGTTGAGGTAGTGGAAGGCCACCACCACGCCGATCAGCTCCGGTCCGTGCTCGGGCGGGAAGGGCGGGGGACGGCGGCGCGCCGGGCTGTCGGCCCCGCTGTGCCGGGCCCACTCGGTCAGGGCCCGCAGCCGCGGGTCGCCGATCCCGCCGGCCCCGGCCCCGGCCGCCAGCCAACCGCCCGCGTCGCCCAGCAGCCCGGCCGCCGTCGCGCCGTGCACCTCCACGCAGTACGGGCACCGGTTGCTCTCGGAGACGGCGGTCGCGACCAGCTCCTTCGCGTTGCGGCCGACCAGCCCTCCGGCGAGCAGCGTCTCGCGCAGCATGAGCCAGCACGCGCGCAGCACGTCGGGTGCGGGGGAGTGCAGCAGCACCGGGGGCGCGAAAACCCCGAAGTCGTCGACCATCTGCCGGTAGACCCGCGCGACGGGCCCGTCGGCGGCATCCGGGGCGACCGGCGTCACGTGCCGGACGTGGGTCAGCATGGTGCGGCTCGTCACCCGAGCCAGTCGCCTGCCCATCGGTCTCCTTCCTGGTCGGGCGGCCGGGGCCGGGGGCGGGCGCGCCCCCGGCCCGTCGTGGTCCTAGCTGGGCACGACCTGGGGCACGGCGGTGACCGTCCCGTCGGGCAGTGAGCCGTGGTAGCTGACCGACACGCCGCGCTCCTGCGCCGCGCGGACGATGCCGGGCACGGCGCGTTCGGCGAGCGCGGCGATGGTGAGGGCCGGATTGACGGTGAGCGCGCCCGGCACCGCGGAGCCGTCGGTGACGAAGATGCCGGGGTGCTGCCGCAGCTCGTGCCGGTCGTCGAGAGCGGACGTCGCCGGGTCGTCGCCGATCCGGCAGGACGACAGCGGGTGCACCGTGTACGCGCCGACCACGTCGTTGGTCCACGGCATCACCCGGGCCAGCCCGTCGCGCTCCAGGATGTCCCGGGCGTCCGCGTCGGCGGCGGCCCAGCCCCGCAGCGTGTTGGCGGTGGGCCGGTAGCGCAACGGGCCCCGGCCGAGCATCTGCTGGGAGATGCGGTCGGCGTTGCCGGTCGCCGGCGGCGGCCCGAAGACGCCCTCGTTGTCGTCCTCCGACATCGTGAACAGGGTCAGCCACGACTGCCAGCGGCGCAGCATCTCCTTCTTCTCCAGGCCGAACCAGCTCGGGCCCTGCGCGTCGGGCACCTGGGCGAGGATCGTGCCCAGCCCCAGCGGGAAGAAGAGCTGCTCCAGCGAGTACCGCTCGTACTCGGGCAGGTCCGGGTCGAGGCGGTCCCAGGTCGCCACCGTCGGCCCGCGGCCGATCTGGTTGGCGTCGTATCCCTTCCCGTCGGGCCGGCTGAGGCCGAGCACCTCCCGGACCCGGTCGTCGTCGAAGACGGCCGTGTTGAGCCGCTCCCCGTTGCCGGAGAAGTACCGGCCGACGGCGGGGGGCATCGTGCCCAGGGTGGGCTCCGAGCGTTGCAGGATCACCGGGGTGGCCCCGGCCCCGGCCGCCACGATGACGATCTTGGCGTCGATCGTCCCGCTGTCGTGCAGGATCCGGTAGTCCTCCGCGTCGACGACGCGGTAGTGCACCCGGTATCCGCCGTCGTCGGTACGGGAGAGGTGCTGCACCTCGTGCAGCGGCCGGATCTCGGCGCCGTGCGCCAGGGCCGCCGGCAGGTAGTTCAGCAGCAGGGAGCGCTTGGCGTCGAAGCGGCAGCCGGCCATCATCCAGTTGCAGTTGGTGCACTTGTCGACGTCCACGGCCGACGGCACCGGGTTGGCCGTGCGCCCGGCGTGCGCGCAGGCCGCCGCGAAGAGGCCGCCGGCGTACGGCACCTTGTCCCAGCTCTGCATCGTCACCGGCAGCGACTCGCAGACCCGGTCGTACCAGGGGTCGAGCGTGGCGCGGGTGATGGCCGCCGGCCACATCCGCCGGCCGATGCTGCCCTGCCGCTCGAAGACGAACTGCGGCGCGCGCGGCATCGTGGCGAAGTAGACGACGCTGCCGCCGCCGACGCAGTTGCCGCCCAGCACGCTCATCCCGTCGCCGACGGTGAAGTCGAAGATCCGGGTGTACGACGAGCCGAGCTTGAAGTCGTGGTCGAACTCCTCGCTGGACAGCCACGGTCCACGCTCCAGGACCACCACGCGCGCCCCGCCGGCAGCCAGGTGGTAGGCCGGGATCGCGCCGCCGAAGCCGCTGCCGATCACCACGACGTCGGTGCTTGCGCTACTGGTCATGCCGGACTCCCTGTGGGGGTGGTGTGCGGGTGCAGTCGCGACAGCGGGCGTCCGTACGAGTACTCGGGGAAGCGCCACAGCCCGTCGGCGTCGGGCTTGGTGATGCCGATCGCCAGCAGCCCGGGGTGCCCGGCGGCGAGGGCGTCGACGGTGTTCATGTGCGCGGCGCTGTCGTAGGCCATGTTGCTGAACAGGGCGAGCCCCACCCACATCTCCTTCTCCGGGTTGTCCGGAGCGAGCAGGTGGCGCAGCAGCGCGGTGCGGTGGTCGAACGCGAGCGCGACGAAGGGCGGCACCGCCGGGTCGAGGGTCAGGCCGTTCGCCTCGGCGTACCCGGTGGCGTGCGCGTTGAGGGCCTCGGTGAGCGTGCCCAGCATCATCGACAACCCGCCGGCCGGGTCCTCCATCAGGGCCAGCGCCCCCGACTCGACGGCGCCGCCGTCGGTCGAGACGCCGGCGATCGCCCGGTCGTCGGCCGAGCGCTTCACCCCCGGGATGATGGTGTCGGCGAACGCTTCCAGCGTCAGCACACGCGCCTGCTGTTCCTCGGGTGTTTCCGGTTGCACGGCGCTACCTCCTTCTGGGGCGGGCGCGTCGGTCTCTAGTCCCGCCGATTCGTTTTCGGGCAGCCTTTGCCAGCGCCGGTAAAGGCGACGGAAGCAAGGGGTGAAATGGTGGTCGCCCGGAATTACTCCGTGCGGCGCGGATGGTGCGCGAAGTTCGGCATAATCCTGGCTACCGACGCAGCTGGGACGCATCTCCTGTTTTGCTGAGACTATTACCGGGCGGCCGGGAAAGGTCAGCGAAAACTGCGCGCGGTAGCGCGTCACACAAATGTGCGGACCACGTCGACCGGCGCCCGGGTCACCCCGAGCTCCTTCTCCGGCGACGCCGGCCGCGCCGACCGGTCCGCCCGACGGGTCCGACGGGGCCATCGCCGGTCGCGGTCGGGTCAGCCCGGGTCGGCGGCCCGGCGCGGCGCGGCGGTCGCCGGGAGCGCGGCGAGCCCGGCCTGGCGCCGGCTCAGCCGCCCGGTCCGGTGCAGCCAGCGCACGGTGTCGGTCATCGTCTCGTCCAGCGACCGGCTCGCCGGCCCGATCAGCTCGTCGGTGGGTGTTGCGTCCATCGGGCGGGCGGTGGCGCAGAGGTAGATGGCGCCGTGCTCGGCGGGCAGGTGCATGGGCGACAGCCGCTGCGCCGCGCTGACCAGGTGGCCCATCGGCAGCAGAGCCGACGCCGGCAGCCGCAGGGTGGGCAGGGTCCGCCCGGTGACCCGGCGCAGCGCGTCGACGAACTCGCGGGTCGTGACGTAGCGGCCGGGGGCCGGGAAGCGGCGGGGACCGCGCCCGGGTTCGAGCACCGCCGCGTGCAGCCGGGCCACGTCCCGCACGTCGCCGACGGGGAAGCCTCCGGTCGGCCACAGCGGCATGAGCCCGCGCAGCACGTTGCGTACCCGCGTCGTCTGGTCGCCCAGGTGGGGGTCGTCGGGCCCGAGCGAGGCCAGCGGGTAGGTGACGACCACCGGCGCGCCGTCGTCCTGGTGGCGGCGTGCGACGTGCTCGGCGGCGGCCTTGCTGCGCAGGTACGCCTCCCGTGGCGCGCCGACCGGCGAGTCGACGGTCAGCGGCGACCGTGCGGCCGGCAACAGCGCCCCGAAGGTGGAGACGTGCACGATCGGGTCGAGGCCCGCCGTCCGCGCGGCCCCGAGCACCACCTCGGTGCCGCGGAGGTTGACCGCCGCCATCCGCGCCCGGTCCCGGGAGTCGAAGCTGTAGACGCCCGCGGCGTGCAGCGCGGCGGCGCAGCCGTCGGCGGCCCGGGCCACGGCGGCGGGATCGGTGACGTCGCCGGTGACCAGCTCGACCCGCTCGGCGTGGGCGCCCAGCGCGGTCAGCATCCGGCGGGCGCGGGACGGGTCACGCACGAGCATCCGGACGCGGTGACCACCACCGAGGATGGCGGCCGTCGAGTGGGAGCCGATGAATCCGGTGCCACCGGTTATCAGGACCAGCATCGCGACTCCCGCGGGTGGGGGACTGGGGTCGTCGCCCATCATCGGCAGGCCCCGCCGGCGGGGCCGTCTCCGAAGGTGCTCAACCGGTGCCGACCGCGTTGTCCGGGCCGCCGGACTCCCAATACTGGCATTGCCGCAGTCGTCGGGAGCCGTCGCCGTGCCCCGTCCGACGGGGTGGCGCAGAGCAGGAGGCAGTCATGATCGCTCGTCGGGTGGCCTCGTCGGTGGTCCAGCGTCAGGTCAGCTACGTCACGCCGGTCCCGCCGGGAGCCGCACGAGGGCTGGTGGAAACGGTCTACACGCAGGTTGCGCAGGAGATGCAGCTTGTCGTGCCGCCCGCGCAGCTGCACTCCCCGTCGCCGGAGGTGCTGGCCGCGTACTGGATGGTCATGCGGGAGCCGCTGCTGCCGACGGAGCCCCTGGACCGGGCGACCAAGGAGGCGGTGGCCGCCGCCGTGTCGGTGGCGAACATCTGCCCGTACTGCGTGGACATGCACAGCGTCGGGCTCTACGAGCTGTCGACCGAGCACGACGCGGAGGCGATCGTGGCCGACCGGCTATCCGAGATCACCGACCGGCGCATCCGCGAGGCGGCCGAGTGGGCCCGTACGGCGCACCAGCCGCAGACCCAGCGGCCGGTCCCGCCGTTTCCGGAGCGTGACCGCCCGGAGCTGGTCGGCGTGGTCGTGGGCTTCCACTACGTCGCCCGCGTGGTCAACGTGTTCCTCCCCAACTTCCTGCTCCCCCCGGGGCTGACGCCACGGGCACGGCGGCGCCTGAAGCGTGGCATCGGCTGGATCCTGCAGGGCACGCTGCGTGACCCCCGGGCGCCGGGCCGCTCGGTGCGGCTGCTGCCGCCGGCGCCGCTGCCGGCGGAGGCCGGCTGGGCGGCCGGAAGCCCGCACGTTGCCGGGGCGATGGCCCGCGCCTACGCGGCGTTCGAGGCGGCCGGCGAGCGGGCGGTCCCGCCAGCGGTTCGGGAACTGGTCGCGGAACGTCTCGACGCCTGGCGGGGGGAGGAGACCGGCCTGAGTCGACAGTGGTGCGAACGGCTGATCGCGCCGCTGCCCGAGGCGGAGCGGGCCGCCGGTCGCCTCGCCTTGCTGACCGCGTTCGCCTCCTACCAGGTCGACGAGGAAGTGGTCACGGAGTTCCGCCGTTACCAGCCGGGCGACGCGGCCCTGGTCGACGCGGTCGCCTGGGCCAGCTTCGCGGCGGCCCGCCGGGTCGGCGCGTGGTACGCCCCCGCCAGCTCGCCGGAGCCGGTCTGACGGATTCCCGACCCCGAAGTGAGCAACATCGGAGACGTGTCCGCGTGGCCGAGTCGACACGCTGAGTCAAGGTGAGGCGCTCTCACGCGCCCGTCACCCCTCGAGGAGGAAACGTGACCAGCAACCAGACGACCCTGCCCGGCGCGTCCGGGCGTTGGGCGGCCCTGAACGGAGCGCACCACCGGACGGCGCTGAACCTCTTTCTCCTGGTCGTGTTGGCGCACTGGGCCGAGCACCTGGTGCAGGCGTACCAGATCTGGGGTCTGGGCTGGTCGCGGCCGGAGGCGCGCGGGGTGCTCGGCATGCCCTTCCCGTGGCTCGTCAGCTCCGAGTGGCTGCACTACGGCTACGCGATCGTGATGCTCGTGGGGATGTGGATGCTGCGACCCGGCTTCGTCGGGCGTAGCCGGGGCTGGTGGACCACCGCCCTGGCGATCCAGTTCTGGCACCACATCGAACACCTGCTGCTGCTGTTGCAGGCGCAGACCGGCCGGCACCTGTTCGACAGCCCCGTGCCCACCAGCCTGCTGCAGGTCGTGATTCCCCGGGTCGAGTTGCACCTGTTCTACAACACGGTCGTCTTCGTGCCGATGGTGATCGCGATGTACCTGCACCTGCGGCCCTCCGCGGCGGAGGCGGAGCGGATGTGGTGCAGCTGCCGGCAGCCCGAAGCCGCCGCGCAGCCGTCGTGACCACAGTGGACGACGCCCGCCCGTCCGGACCGCCGATGTCGGTCGGGGCGGTGCAGCGGGCGGCGATCGTCGTGGCGGCCGGTGTCGTGCTGTCGGTCCTGGTGCTGCTCGCCTTCGGCAGCCCGGCCGCGAGGCGGGAACTGGTGCTGGACCCGGGCGACGGGTCGGTCGTCGGGGCCGCGCCCGCCGAGGTGACGCTCACGCTCGGCGGCGCCGAGTCGGCCGAGAACGTGCACCTGGCCGTCACGGGACCGACCGGGGCGACCGTCTCGACCGGGAGACCGGCCGTCCGCGACGGCCGCCTGGTCGTGCCGGTGCGCGACGCCGGCCCGGGCACCTACCGGGTGGCCTACCGCGCCGGGCTGCCCGACGGTCGGCAGGTCGCCGGCCTGGCCGGCTTCACCGTGACCCCCGGCGCCGTACCGGCCGGGCCCGTCGCCGCGCCGATCGACGACACGGCGGCGAGCGCCGGGCACGACCATGCGCGCATCGACGGCATCAACGGCGTGCTCCTCCTGCTGGACCTGGGTCTCGTCGGGGTGGCCCTGCTGTTGATGTTCCTGCGGCCACGGCGCGGGGCGGGCCCCGTCGAGGGCCCGTGATCCGGCCCGGACGGCGACCACGTCGGCGGCGTCGGCAGCGGCTGGCGGCGGCCAGGGCGGCAGCCCCGACCCCCCGCTGCGGCGGCGGCGGATGAGCGCACAGCGGAAGAGGCGGCCCCGGCCGGCGCGCGGCGACGATGAAGTCACCCGCCGGCCGGGGCCGGCGTCGTCGTACCGACAGGGGGATCTGCCATGCCGACGCTACTGGGCTCCGTACGTCGACTGCTGATGGCGCCGACGCTCGCGGATGTGACCTTCGCGCGTCGGGGTTTCCCCGGCCCCGCCACGGAGGTCACCCGCATGCTGGAGGCGGTTCCGCAGTCGGTGGTCTGCGGGTTCGAGTGGGGGATCGACACTCGCGACCCGTGGGAGCTGGAGCGCCGGCTCGCGCTCGTGGACCGGGAACTGCTCGGCTTCGCCTACGAGGGCGCCACGATGGCCTGCACCATCCTCGATGTCATGGGGCCCCGGCGCGGCACCCGCACCCGCGACCTGCTCCGGGGACCTGGCGCGCCCCACCTGTTCCTCGCCTACATCGGCATCGGGTTCGCCATGGCGCGCCTGCCGCGGCCCCTCTGGCGGCACGTGGTGCCCGACCTCACGGGCTCCCCGTACCACCCGACGATGACCTGGCTGGCCGTGGACGGCTACGGGTTCGACCGCGCCTACTTCGACCTCGACCGGTGGGTGACCCGGCAGGAGCGGCTGGCGGCGTACCCGTGGCAGGGGCACGGGGACTACTTCGCACGGGCCACCGACCAGGGCCTCGGGCGGGCGCTGTGGTTCATCCACGGCGGCCGCACCGCGGAGGTGGCCGGGGCCGTGCGGGCCTTTGCCGCCGACCGGCACGGCGACCTGTGGAGCGGGGTGGGGCTCGCCGCCACCTTCGCCGGAGGCGCCGACGCCGAAGCGCTCGTGGCACTGCGCGCCGAGGCCGGCCCGTGCGCGCCGGACCTGGCCCAGGGCGCGGTCTTCGCCGCCAAGGCCCGCAGCCACGCCGGGCACGTGCCGGCGCACAGCGAGGCGGCCACGCACGCGCTCGGCGGGTGCTCCGTGGCCGCCGCCGCGGCCCTCGCCGACGACGTGGCGGTCCGCGCGGAGGCGGCCGGGCGGCTGCCGGCGTACGAGATCTGGCGGCGCAACGTACGCGCGCACTTCGAGCCGGCCGGCGTCGGTCGCGACCACTGAGAGCCGCCTGCGTCGTCCACGGTGGTGGCGCCGTGCGCCCGTGCACGCCATGGGCCCACGGAGTCCTTCCGACGTGAACGTTTCGAATAGTTGCGATGGATGCGCAAGGTTGAAGAAATCAACCCATCACGCTCTTGTCATCATCGAAATAGATGTCATCCCTGTTCGACGGAAACACCGACCCTTTGGGGGAACATGCGATGCAGAGCCTGCGTGATCTGCGGCGCAGAATCCTGACGCCAGATATCTCCGACACCAAAATGGACGTACGCGGATTCCACGTCAAGGACGAGGAATCGAAGGCGCTGCTCGAAACCGTCGGCGCCTCATTTCTCACCGGTTACGGATACGCCGCCGAGGCCCCGACCGTGGCGGCCGCCGAACGCCGCCTGGAAACGGTGCCGACGCGTTTTCGTGGCTTCGCGTACGAGGGCGCCGGGATGGGCTTCGCCGTCCGGGACGCGCTGCGTCCGGGCCGCCCCCGGCACGTGGCGAACCTGCTCGCGGGCCTGGGTGACGCGCACGTCTACATGATCTACGTGGGCGTGGGCTGGGCGATGGCCCGGGTGCCCCGGTTGCGCTGGGGCCGGCTGCACGCCCCGGATCCGCTGCTGCGCTGGCTGGTGCTCGACGGCTACGGCTTCCACCAGGCGTACTTCCACACCGACCGGTACGTGTACGGGCAGTACCGCCACCCGCGGTTCCCCTGGCCGGCCGACGGTCCGCGCGGGTACGCCGACCGGGTCATCGACCAGGGCATCGGTCGGGCCACCTGGTTCGTCGGCGGCACCGACGTGGACCGGGTCACGGAGATCTTCAGCGCGTTTCCGGCGCACCGGCGGGCCGACCTGTACGCCGGGGCCGGCCTGGCCGCCACCTATGCCGGGGGGGCCACCGAAGCGGACCTGCGCCGCTTCCGCGACCGCGCCGGCGACTACCGCGTGGACCTCGCCCAGGGCAGTGCCTTCGCGGCCGGGGCCCGGGTACGAGCGGGTCTGGTCGTTCCGCACAACGAGATCGCCACCCAGGTGTTCTGCGGCGTGTCCACCGCCGAGGCGGCGAAGGCCACCGACGTCACCGTGCCCGCCGAACCGCAGGGCGCGGAAACCGCCTACGAGCGATGGCGACGTGCCATCGCCGCGGAATTCGAGGGGTGGTGCTGAGCGTGGCGCCCCGAGCCCCGATCGAGTCCATGCCCCGGCGATCCACCATTACGCGCGACAACGGAGAAACCTCGTGACCAGGATCGCTGTCGTGGGGATGGCATGCCGCTACCCGGATGCCACATCCCCGCGGGAACTGTGGGAGAACGCCGTCGCCGGTCGCCGCGCCTTCCGGCGACTGCCCGATGAACGGATGCGACTGGACGACTACTTCGATCCCGACCCCGCCACGTCCGACCGTTTCTACGCCCGCAACGCGGCGGTGATCGAGGGCTACGAGTTCGACCGGATCGCGTACAAGGTCGCCGGTAGCACCTACCGATCCACCGACCTCACCCACTGGCTCGCCCTCGACATGGCGGCCATGGCGCTGGCCGACGCCGGGTTCCCGATGGCGGAGGGACTGCCCCGCGAGCGCACCGGCGTGGTCGTCGGCAACACGCTGACCGGCGAGTTCTCCCGGGCCAACCAGCTGCGGTTGCGCTGGCCGTACGTGCGCCGCATGGTCGTCGCCGCGCTCAAGGAACAGGATTGGGACGACGACCAGCTCGCCGGCTTCCTCGACGACTTCGAGGCGACGTTCAAGGGCCCGTTCCCGGAGGTCGACGAGGACACCCTCGCCGGTGGCCTCTCCAACACCATCGCCGGGCGCATCTGCAACCACTTCGACTTCAAGGGCGGCGGCTACACCGTCGACGGCGCCTGCTCCTCGTCCCTGCTCTCCGTCGCCACCGCGTGCAAGGCCCTCTCCGACGGCGAGGTCGACGTGGCGATCGCCGGCGGCGTGGACCTCTCCATCGACCCCTTCGAGATCATCGGCTTCGCCAAGACCGGCGCGCTGGCGCGGGGCGAGATGCGGGTCTACGACCGCGGCTCGAACGGCTTCTGGCCGGGCGAGGGCTGCGGCATGGTGGTCCTGATGCGTGATGCGGAGGCCCGCCAGGCGGGACACCGCATCTACGCCACCATCGCCGGCTGGGGCATCTCCTCCGACGGCAAGGGTGGGATCACCCGACCGGAGGTCGCCGGCTACCAGCTCGCCCTGCGCCGCGCGTACGACCGGGCCGGGTTCGGCATCGAGACCGTCGGGCTCTTCGAGGGCCACGGCACCGGCACGGCGGTGGGCGACGCCACCGAGCTGCAGGCGTTGTCGCTGGCCCGGCGCAGCGCCGACGGGAACTCCCCGCAGGCCGCGATCAGCTCGATCAAGGGCATGATCGGGCACACCAAGGCGGCAGCCGGCGTCGCCGGCCTGATCAAGGCGGCGATGGCGGTCCACCACGAGGTGCTGCCGCCCACCATCGGCTGCGTCGACCCGCACGAGATCCTCACCGCCGAGCAGTCCGCGCTGCGGGCCCTGCGCAAGGCCGAACCGTGGCCGCGCGACGTGCCGGTGCGCGCCGGCGTGACGGCGATGGGCTTCGGCGGCATCAACACCCACATCGTGTTGGAGAACGAGCACCCTCGGCGGACCCCCCGGCTGGACAGCCGTTTCCGCAACCTCGCGGCGTCCATGCAGGACGCCGAACTCCTCCTCGTCGACGGCGGCAGCCCGCAGGAGCTGCGCGAGCGGCTGCAACGCCTGGTCGAGTTCGCGCCGACCGTGTCGTACGCCCAGCTCGGCGACCTCGCCGCCACCCTGCACCGCGAGCTGCGTGACCTGCCGTACCGCGCGGGCGTGGTGATCTCCTCACCCGAGGAGGCCGAGCGGCAGTTGCGCCGGGTCTGCGACGCCCTCGACGCCGGTGAGGTGCGCCTGTTCTCCTCCGACGGCCGCTGCTTCCTGGGCCACGTGAGCGGTCCGGGCCGCATCGGCTTCCTCTTCCCCGGGCAGGGGTCCGGCCGGGGCACCTCCGGCGGCGCGCTGCGCCGCCGCTTCGCCGACGTGGAGGAGGTGTACCAGCGGGCCGCGCTGCCGCTCAGCGGTGACATGGTCGCCACCGCGGTGGCCCAGCCGCGGATCGTCACCGGCTCGCTGGCGGGCCTGCGTGCCCTGTCGTTGCTCAACCTCGACGCGACCGTCGCGGTCGGGCACAGCCTCGGTGAGATCGCCGCCCTGCACTGGGCCGGTGCGTTCGACGAGGAGGCGCTGCTCCGGATCGCCGGCGTGCGCGGGCGGACCATGGGGGAGCACAGCGCCTCCGGCACGATGGCCAACATCAGCGCGCCGCCCGAGCGGGTCGCCGGGCTGATCGCCGGCCTCCCCGTGGTGATCGCGGCGTACAACGGGCCGGAGCAGACCGTGATCGCCGGGTCGGAGACCGCGGTGCAGGACGCCTGCGAGCGGGCCCGCTCCGCCGGCCTGCGCACCACCCGGCTCTCGGTGTCGCACGCCTTCCACTCCCCGCTGGTCGAGCCGGCCGCGGACGCCTTCGGCGAGGCGTTGGCCGGGGAGCGGTTCGGGCCGGTGTCCCGGCGGGTCATCTCCACCGTCACCGGCGAGCCGCTCCCCCCGGACACCGACGTCTCGGCCCTCCTGCACCGCCAGATCACCGATCCGGTGCTGTTCAGCCAGGCTGTCGCGTTGGCGGCCAAGGAGGTCGACCTGTTCGTCGAGGTCGGTCCGGGGCAGGTGCTCTCCGGCCTCGCGTCGGCCGGCACCGACCTGCCGGCGGTGGCGCTCGACACCGACGACGAGTCGCTGGCGGGCCTGCTGCGGGTCGCGGCGGCCGCCTACGTCGTGGGCGCCGGCGGCGTGGAGGGCGGTCTCTTCCACGACCGGTTGGTCCGGCCGCTGGAGGTGGGACAGAACTTCCGCTTCTTCGCCAGCCCCTGCGAGTCCGCCCCGGTGGTGGACCTGCCCGGGGGCGCCAGCGTCCGGACGGCAAGGCCCCCGTCGACGGTGGACGGGGGGCGGCCGGAGTCGGCGCAACCGGTCGGCGAGTCGAGCCTGCAGCTGCTGCGCCGGTTGGCCGCCGAGCGGGCCGAGCTGCCGCTGGAGATGGTGCACGACGGCAGCCACCTCCTCGACGACCTGCACCTGAGCTCGATCACCGTCGGGCAGCTGGTCAACCAGGCAGCCCAGCTCCTCGGCGTGCCGGCCGCGCAGACCCCGACGAACTTCGCGACGGCCACCGTCGGGCAGCTCGCCGAGGCCCTGGAGCAGCTCGCCGGCACCGGTCGGGACGCCGACACGGCCGGCCCGGCCTTCGTGCACGGCGTCGCCGACTGGTGCCGGGCCTGGTCGGTCGAGCTCGACGACGCGCCGTCGCCGGTCGTCGCCGGGGCGGAGGCCGACGGTGCCTGGCAGTTGTTCGCCCCTGCCGGGCACCTCATCGCCGAGCCGCTGCGCGCTTCCCTGCAGAGCGCCGGCGTCGGCGCGGGGGTGCTGGTGTGCCTGCCGGAGCGGTGTGCGGAAGCCGATCTCGAACTGGCCCTGCGCGGCGCGCAGGCGGCGGCCGCCGCCGCCCCCGGCACCCGCTTCGTCCTCGTCCAGCAGGGCCCCGGCGCGGCCGGGCTGGCCAAGACGCTACGACTGGAGGCGCCGCACCTGCGGACCACCATCGTGCACACCCCGCCCGTGCCGGAGGCCGTGGCTCGGGTGACGGCGGAGGTCGCGGCCACCGACGGTTTCGTCGAGGTTCACCACGACGCCGCCGGGCGGCGGCGGGTGCCCACCCTGCGCGGGCTGCCGGTGCGCCCGGCCGAGACCCGCCAGCCGTTGGGTGCCGAGGACCTGCTGCTGGTCACGGGTGGCGGCAAGGGCATCACCGCGGAGTGCGCCCTGGCGATGGCCGTGGACAGCGGTGCGGGACTCGCCGTGCTGGGCCGCTCGGATCCCGCCCAGGACGACGAGCTGGCGGCCAACCTCAAGCGGATGGCGGACGCCGGGGTGCGGGTGCGCTACGCCCGGGCCGACGTGGCCGACCCGGAGCAGGTACGGCAGGCCGTCGACGGGCTCGTCGCCGAACTGGGGCCGGTCACGGCGCTGCTGCACGGCGCGGGCCGCAACGAGCCGGCGGCCCTGACGGGCCTGACCATGGACGCCTTCCGCCGCACCTTCGCGCCGAAGGTCGACGGCCTGCGGGCCGTGCTCGACGCGGTGGACCCCGAGCGGCTGCGCCTGCTGGTGACGTTCGGCAGCATCATCGGCCGGGCCGGCCTGCGCGGCGAGGCCCACTACGCGACGGCGAACGACTGGCTGGCCGAGTTGACCGTCGACTTCGGCCGGCGCCACCCGCACTGCCGCAGCCTCTGCCTCGAGTGGTCCGTGTGGTCCGGTGTCGGCATGGGTGAGCGGTTGTCCGTGGTCGAGGCGCTCACCCGCGACGGGATCACCCCGGTCACCCCCGACCAGGGGGTGGCGATGCTCCGACGCCTGCTCGCCGATCCGCAGGCACCGTCCGTCGTGGTGGTCAGCGGGCGGACCGAGGGCATCGACACGGTCCGGATGGACCTTCCGGAGCTGCCGCTGCTGCGGTTCGTGGACCGGCCGCTCGTGCGCTACCACGGTGTCGAGCTGGTCACCGAGGCCGAACTCAAGCCGGTCACCGACCTCTACCTGGACCACCACCGGCTGGACGGCAACCTGCTGTTCCCGGCGGTGTTCGGGATGGAGGCGATGGCCCAGGTCGCCGCCGCGCTGACCGGACGGACCGACACGCCGGTGGTCGAGCGGGCCGAGTTCCTGCGGCCCGTCGTGGTGCCGCCGGACGGCAGCACCACCATCCGGGTCGCCACCCTCGTTGTCGACGACGGGGTCGTGGACGCGGTCATCTACAGCGCCGAGACGGAGTTCAGCGCCGCGCACTTCCGGGCGCGGCTGCACTTCACCGGGGCGCGACCGCCGGCGGGCCCGCCCGAACAGGTGCCCGCCGGGCTGCCGAGCGTGCCGCTGGAGCCCGCCACCGACCTGTACGGCGACATCCTGTTCCAGGGCGGACGGTTCCAGCGGCTGCGCCGCTACCACCGTTCGGCCGCCCGGCACGTCGACGCCGACGTCGTCACGGCGCCGCAGACCCGGTGGTTCGCCGACTACCTGCCGGCCACCCTGCTCCTCGGCGACCCCGGCGTACGGGACGCCCTCATGCACGGCAACCAGGTCTGCGTCCCCGACGCGACGCTGCTGCCGGCCGGGATCGAACGGCTGCACCCGGCGGGGAGCCGGCTGACCGAGGCGGAGGAGCTGCGCTACTGCGCCGAGGAGCGCAGCCGTGACGGCGACACCTACGTGTACGACATCGCGCTGCGCGCCGCCGACGGTGCGGTCGTGGAGCGGTGGGAGGGCCTGCGGTTGCGGGCGGTGCGCAAGAGGGACGGCCGCGGACCGTGGGCGGCACCGCTGCTCGGGTCGTACCTGGAGCGGGCCGTCGGCGACCTGGTCGGCGGTGCCGTGGCGGTCGCGGTCGAGCCGAGCCCGGCGGAGCCGTCCGGGCCCGGCGGGCAGGCCGGGCAGAGCACGGCGGACGAGACCCGCAGGCGGCGGGCACGCACGGCCCTGGCTGCCGGCCGGGCGGCGGGCGGGCCGGTCGAGGTGGCGTACCGGCCGGACGGCCGCCCCGAGCTGGCAGACGGGCGGTCCCTGTCGGCCGCGCACAGCGAGAACCTGACGCTGTGCGTGGTGGGGACCGGACCGCTCGCCTGCGACGTGGAGGCGGTACGGGCCCGGGAGGAGTCGGTCTGGCACGGGCTTCTCGGCGCGCACGTCGACCTCGCCCGGCTCTGCGCCGCCGACGGCGGTGAGTCCCTGGACGCGGCGGCCACGCGGGTGTGGGCGGCGATCGAGTGCCTGCGCAAGGCGGGGCTGTCGCACCGGGCGCCGCTGGTCGTGGTGCCTTCGGACCGGGCCGGGTGGCTGGTCTTCGCCTCCGGCGACCTACGGATCGCCACGCTCGTTGCGACCGTGCGGGACCTGCCTGAGCCGATGGCGTTCGCGATCCTCACGGAAGGACGGGCCTAGTCGATGGACAAGTACTTCGAGTACCTGCACACGGTGGGTTTCGAGGAGACCAACCTCGTCGGCAACGTGTACTACGTCAACTACCTGCGCTGGCAGGGGCGCTGCCGGGAGATGTTCCTCAAGGAGCGGGCCCCGGACGTGCTGGCCGACGTACGCGACGACCTGAAGCTGTTCACCCTGCGCGTCGACTGCGAGTTCTTCGCCGAGATCACGGCATTCGACGAGTTGTCCATCCGGATGCGCCTGGAGGAGCTGGCGCAGACCCAGCTCGAGTTCAGCTTCGACTACGTCAAGCTCGACCGGGACGGCGGCGAGACGCTGGTGGCCCGGGGCCGGCAGCGCATTGCCTGCATGCGCGGCCCGAACACCCGCACCGCGCCGGCGAGGGTGCCGGAGGCGCTGGTGACGGCGCTCGCGCCGTACACCTCGGCGCGGCGCTCCTGACGGCGCGAGAAGGAGACGTCGTGGACGTACAGCGAACACTCACCGTCGAGACCGCCGACGTGACGGCACTGCGGCGGGCGTACGGCGCCTTCGCCACCGGCGTCACGGTGGTGACCGTCGGCGGCGCCACCCCGCACGGGATGACCGCCAACTCGTTCACCTCGGTGTCGCTCGATCCGCCGCTGGTGCTGGTGTGCGTCGACCGGAACGCGTTGATGCACGCCTGTCTCTCCGAGACCCGGGAGTTCGCGGTCTCGGTGCTGACCGACGACCAGGAGACGGTGGCCCGCTACTTCGCCGACGGGCGGCGGCCGCTCGGCGGTGAGCAGTTCGACCAGGTCGACTGGCGGCCGGGCGCGACGACGGGTGCGCCGCTGATCAGCGGCGCACTCGCCCACTTCGAGTGCGAGGTGTGGCAGTCGTACGACGGCGGCGACCACACCATCTTCCTCGGCCGGCTGCTCTCCCTGGAGCGCCGGGCGGACGGGGAGGCACTGCTCTTCCTCTCCGGGCGGTTCCGTCAGGTCGAGCGGGAGCGGAGTGAGGCGGCATGACCACGATCGAGGGCGCGGCCCGGCGCACGCCGCCGGGCCCGCCCCGCCCCGCCGGCCTGCCCATGCTGGTCCTGATGGGCCGGGACCGGCTGCGGATGATGACGCTGGCGGCGGAGCGGTACGGCGACGCCGCGCGGCTGCCGGTCGCCCACAAGCAGCTCTACTTCTTCAACCACCCCGACCACGCCAAGCACGTCCTGTCCGACAACAGCGCCAACTACCAGAAGGGCATCGGCCTGGTGCACGCCCGCCGGGCGCTCGGCGACGGCCTGCTCACCAGCGAGGGTGAGCTGTGGCGCAAGCAACGTAAGGTGATCCAGCCGGCGTTCCAGAACCGACGGCTCGCCCACTACGCGGGGGTGATCGGCGAGGAGGCCGCGCTGCTGGTCGAGCGGCTGGTGGCGCGGGCCGACGGCCCTCCGGTCGACGTGCTGGAGGAGATGACGACGCTGACCCTCGGGGTGCTCGGGCGGACCCTGCTCGACGCCGAGCTCAGCGGCTTCCACGGTGTCGGCGGGTCGTTCGCCGCCGTGCAGGACCAGGCGATGTTCGAGCTGGAGACGCTCAGTGCCGTGCCGACGTGGATCCCGCTGCCCCGGCAGCTACGGTTCCGGCGCGCCCGCCGGCACCTCCAGCAGGTCGTCGACGAGCTCGTCGCCGGCCGGGGCCGGGACGTGGACGGGCGCGACGACGTCCTCTCCCGCCTGATCGTCTCGACCCGGCTGGAGAAGGACCCGCGGGTGGCCCGGCAGCGGCTGCGCGACGAGCTGGTCACGCTGCTGCTGGCCGGGCACGAGACGACCGCCAGCACGCTGGGCTGGAGCCTGCACCTGCTCGATCGGCACCCCGCGATCCGGCAGCGGGTCCGCGAGGAGGCCGTGTCCGTGCTCGGCGACCGGCTGCCGGTCTACGAGGACCTGCACCGGCTGCGGTACACGGCGATGGTGGTGGAGGAGGCCATCCGGCTCTACCCGCCGGTCTGGCTCCTGCCCCGCAAGGCCCAGGAGGCCGACGAGATCGGCGGGTACCACGTGCCGGCGGGGGCCGACATCCTCATCTCTCCGTACACCCTGCACCGGCATCCCCGGTTCTGGGACGAGCCGGAGCGGTTCGACCCGGACCGCTTCGACCCGGCGCGCAGCACGGAGCGCCCCCGGTACGCGTACATCCCGTTCGGCGCCGGCCCCCGGTTCTGCGTGGGCAACCACCTGGGGATGATGGAGGCCACCCTCGTCCTGGCCATGCTGATCAGGGACGTGCGCCTGGTCGGGGTGCCCGGTCGGCCGGTGGTGCCCGAGCCGATGCTGTCGCTGCGGGTGCGCGGCGGCCTGCCGATGACGGTCCACAAGGTCAGCTGATCCGCGTCCACCGGTCCCGCGGACGCCCTGGCGTCCGCGGGACCTGCGCTGTCCGTCCAGCCCCGGGAGCCAGCCCGCCTACCCGCGCCCGTCCGTGGTCTGTCCTGCCCGTACCCAACGCGCGGCGACGGGGCAGGCAACGTGCGAGGGCCGCCGACGCCTGTCGGCGCCGGCGGCCCGGTGTGGAAGGCTACCGAAAGCTGTTCGTGCCCTCGGGCGGGTCAGGCGGCGTGCACCTTGGCCTGGTCCTGCCGCTCGAACGCCGCCTTCCGGCTGTCGAGCAGGGCCAGGAGCACCGGTGGATCGATCTTGGACATCTGCTTGAGGTGGACGTCCGCGGTCAGGGTCAGCTGTCCGCGGACGGTCAGCGGGCCCACCGAGGACACCATCACCCTGCCCTGCTGGAGGCGCAGCACGTCTCCCGAGACCGAATGGCACAGCAGGTGCCAGGTGCCGTCGGGCACGTTCGCGAAACGGTAGACGCCGGGCGACTCCAGGATGGCGCACCGCACCGGCGGGCCCTCGGGGATACGGTGCGGAAACAGGCCCATGAAGATGAGCCCCGGTACGGGCCCGTCGAGGGGTGCGGTGATCCGTCCGGTGATGACGCCCTGCGATACGCCCGTCGGGCGTTGCGTGGGAATGCGGGGAGCGAAGCCTCCCATGCGTCGGTAGATGGTGGGAGGCAGGCCGACGCTCTTGGTGAAGCGGGTGCTGAACGTTCCGACGCTGTTGTAGCCCACCCGGAGGCTGATGTCGGTGACGTTGAGCCTTGTCGTGGTGAGTAGCCGTTTGGCCTCCTGCAGGCGGATCGCGGACAGGAATCGGCCTGGGGAGATTCCGGTGACCCGCTGGAAGATGCGCGTGAAGTGGAACTTGCTGAACATGGCCGCTCGCGCCATGTCATCCACCGTCAACTGCTCGGATAAATTGCTCCGCATGGTGTCGATGGCTCGTTCCACTGCCTGCTCTGCTGTGTCGTGCATTTGTCTCCCCCGGATTGCGGACAATCACATTGTGTGGATGTGGCGAATTCGGCCTAATGATTCTTGGGTCTCGACTGCCACCATTCCCCGCTAACCGTAATCGATGCTAGCCGAGGCCGGCCGCCCGGTCAACACTTTCTGCGTTCGAAGCGTAGCCAGGAGTGACGGCCTGGGCTTATCATTTCTTGCCCGAAATTGGCACGTTCCACTGTACGTTCGAGGCGAAGATCGCTAGAATTGCTTATTGTATTGTGGAACTTGCCAGTATCCGTGCTGCTGCTGATTATCAATCTTTAGCATAATTTTCCGGACATCCGGGGCGTGTTCTGGTCTGAGGTGATCGGGCGTCCATGTGGTCCGGTCCGCGTCGTGTCTGCCGCCGCCAGGGGTCGCTATCAATCAATGGCTACCGATCGATCTCTATGGCAAGATTGCCCAAACGTTCGCCAGGGGCGGAGGACGCGTGCGTATCTCGGAACTCAGTCGACAGAGTGGCGTGTCGGTCCCGACGATCAAGTTCTACCTGCGTGAGGGCTTGCTCCCGGCCGGCCTGCCCACCGGCCGCAACCAAGCCGACTACGGCGATCGGCACCTGCGGCGGATCCGCCTGATCCGGACCCTGACCGGGATAGGGGGACTCGACCTGTCCTCTGTCCGGGAGATCCTGGCCGCCATCGACGACGACGACGCCACGTTGCGGGACGCGTACAAGGTCCTGGACCGGACCCTCTACCTGGAAGGCCCGACGACCCTGGGCCAGGCCGCCGTGGACTGCGCACGCACGGAGGTGGCGGACCTCGCCGAGGCTCTCGGCTGGTCCACCGAGGCCACCCCCGCCGGCGAGGTGTTGGCCCATGTCCTGGCGGGGCTGCGCAGCCTCGGTTGCGCGGCCGAGGTGACCTTCTTCGTCCCCTACGCCCGCGCCGCCGAACAGCTCGTCATGACGGAACTCGACCTGGCCGCCGACGAGGGTGGTGTCGAGAAGGGCCCGGCACTCCTCCGCAGCGTCCTGTTCGGCGTCGCCCTGTCCGCCCTGCGTCGCATGGCGCACGAGCGCCACGTCGCGATGCGATTTCCCGATCACGATTGAGTGCGGCGCCTAACGGGTGACGGTCTGATCCCTGAGGTGGTCGCACATCCGGCGCAGTCGGCCACTGAGCAACTTTTGAGAAGAACTCGGGCCGTGCTCCCGCGACCATAAGTGGGTCGGCCGGCGACTTTCGCATACGGTTCGCCAGGCATCGTGAAGGGACCGCACGTCATGCCTCGACTGGTGGAGAATTGGCAGCGCTGACCACGTGAACCGTAGCTCCCCGCGTGGTGGAAGTCCTGATCCGGCGGCAGCAACTGCTGGCGGATGATGGCAGGAAAATCGCGTCACTCTTCAGTCGCCGACAACTGTCCGTCGCCAAACCCGGCCGCACGGCACATCAGCCGCTGCACGAATCCGGGTGGTGGCCGAATCTGAAGGGAAAGCCCTTGCCATCCCAACCCGTCGGCGCGATCCGCCGAATCATTCCCGCCGTCTTCGTGCTGGTCCTCGTGGCCGCGTTCTTCGTCGTCGCCCGACTGCCCAGCGCGTCGGCGGAGGAGCGGCAGACGCTGGCGTCGCGGTTCGGGTTCACCGAGCTGCCGATCGCGCTGCCGCCCGGCCTGCCGGAGCGCACCGTACGCACGGTGAACCCCGAGTACGAGCACATCCGCGCCTGGGTGTCGTCCGTCGGCGCCGCCGTCGCGGCGAACGACCTCGACGGCGACATGATCGCCAATGACCTCTGCCTCGTCGACACCCGCAGCGACAGCGTGGTCGTCACGCCGTCGCCCGACGGGCCCGCCCGTTACGCGCCCTTCGTGCTGGACCCGGCACCGCTGCCCACCCACAAGGCCATGGCCCCGATGGGCTGTGTGCCCGGCGACTTCAACGGCGACGGTCTGACCGACCTGCTGGTCTACTACTGGGGTCGCACGCCGGTGGTGTTCCTGCACCGGGCGTCCGCGAGGGCGCCGCTGACCAAGGGGACCTTCCTGCCCACCGAGCTCGTCGGCCGGCCGTCCGCCTCCTCGGGCGGTGAGTACCAGGGCAAGCTCTGGAACACCAACGCGGTCGCGGTCGCCGACTTCGACGGCGACGGCCGCCCGGACATCGGCGTCTTCAACTACTTCCCCGACAGTCAGGTGCTCGACCCGGCCGGCCAACCGAACGTCGAGATGAACCACTCGCTGTCCCGGGCGCAGAACGCGGGCGGCGCGCACGTGCTGCGCTGGACCGCCGCCACCAGCGGCGACAACCCCACCGTGACGTACGTCGAACAGGCGGCGATCCCGCCGGAGTTCTCCACCGGCTGGACTCTCGGCGCCGGCTCCGCCGACATCGACGGTGACCTGCTGCCGGAGCTGTACCTCGCCAACGACTTCGGGCGGGACCGCTTCTTCCACAACGTCTCCCGCCCTGGCGAGATCAAGTTCGCCCTGGCGGAAGGGCGCCGCGGCGCCCTCACTCCGAAGTCCCTGGTGGTCGGTCACGACTCGTTCAAGGGCATGTCCATCGAGTTCGGCGACCTCGCCGGCTCCGGCAAGTTCGACATCTTCGTCAGCAACATCACCACCTCCTGGGGCCTGGAGGAGAGCAACTTCGTCTGGCGCAACAACTCGTCGAGCATGGCCGACGCCCGCAAGCGGCTGAGCGAGGGCAAGGCCGTCTTCGACAACAAGGCCGCCGAACTCAACATGGCCTGGGTCGGCTGGGGCTGGGACGCCAAGATGGCGGACTTCGACAACAGCGGCGAGATGTCGGTCGTCCAGACCGCCGGGTTCGTCAAGGGCGACATCAACCGGTGGTCGTGGCTGCAGGAGTTGGCCATGAGCAACGACCTGATGCTCCGCAATCCGGCCATGTGGCCCAAGGCCGGGCCGGGCGACGACATCGCCGGCTCCGAACCCTTCGCCTTCTGGGTCCGGGAGAAGAACGGGCGCTACGCCAACATCGCCGCCGAGCTCGGCATGACCGACGGCACCCCGAGCCGCGGCGTGGCCGTCGCGGACACCAACGGCGACGGGGGCCAGGACTTCGCGGTGGCCCGCCAGTGGGCCGCTCCCTCGTACTACCGCAACGACAAGCCCGGCCGCGGTAACTTCCTCGGCCTGCGCCTGTGCCGTCCGGCGGAGGACGGCCGCGGCACGCCCGCCTACGGCGCCCAGGTGCGGGTGAAGACCGCCGACGGTCGTACCCGGATCGCCCAGCTCGACGGAGGCAGCGGCCACTCGGGCAAGCGCAGCTTCGACGTCTTCTTCGGCCTCGGCGACGCCGGCGACAAGCCGGTCTCGGCGGAGATCGCCTGGCGCGACCTCTCCGGTGGCGTACACAAGCAGACCCTCGACCTCGCCGCGGGCTGGCACACGATCATGCTCACGGACAAAGCCCAGGAGATGCCCAAATGACCGACGTCCGAGACAGCGCCCGTACCGGTAGTGACGCGCGGGGGGTGGGGGGCACCGCGGTCGCCGACGCGCCGGTCAGCCCGGTGCCGGCCGTCACCTTCGACCGCAACGCGGCGGTGGCGGCCACGCCCGGAGCGCCCCCGCGGGTCGACCGGCGGGACCCCCGCTACCTGGCCCTGCGCAACTTCGCCATCTCCATGAGCGTCTTCAACATCCTCGGGTACACGGTGCTCGGCTTCGAGCAGCCCTGGACCTGGCCGCTGCTCGCCCTGGCGGTCGGCTACGCCACGGAGATCGCGGTCGAGCTGGTCACCGCGCGGGCGAACAAGCGCCCGCCCGCCTTCGCCGGCAACGGCGCCTGGGGCATGTACACGTTCCTGCTGCCCACCCACATCACCGCGCTCGCCGCGAACATGCTGCTCTACGCCAACGACAACTTCTGGCCGATCGCCTTCGCGGTGGTCGTCGCCATCGGCCAGAAGGCGATCTTCCTGGCGCCGATCAAGGGGCGCATGCGGCACTTCATGAACCCGTCCAACTTCGGCATCACGGTGACGCTGGTCGCGTTCTCCTGGGTCAACATCGCCCCGCCGTACCACTTCACCGAGGACGTCCCGGACATGATCCGGATCCTCGTGCCGTTGGTCATCCTGACGGCCGGCACGGTGCTCAACGGAGTGCTGACCAAGAAGATCCCGCTGGTCGTGGGCTGGGTCGGCGGCTTCGTGATCCAGGCGCTGGTGCGCCACTTCATCTGGGACGTCGCGCTCTGGGCGGCCCTGCTGCCGATCACCGGTGTCGCGTTCGTGCTGTTCACCAACTACATGATCACCGACCCGGGCACGACCCCCAGCTCAGGGCGGGCCCAGTTCATGTTCGGCGCGAGCGTCGCGGCCGTGTACGGCGTGCTGATCACCTTCAACGTCGTCTACACGCTCTTCTTCGCCGTGACGATCGTCTGTCTCGCCCGGGGTCTGCTCTGGTGGGGCATCTGGCTGCGCGACCGCTCCCGGAGTGCGAACACGCCGGCGGCGCGGCCCGCCGTCACCTGATCCACCGTCGGTCCGTCGCCGGCGCGGCCCCGGGTGGGTCCGCCGGCGACGGACCTCGTCCCCACGGCCCGTGTCAGAGACGGAAGCGAGGCGATGAGCGTGCACCCCACCCCCGAGGCCCCACCGCGAGGTGCGTCGGTGACATCCGTACCCCCGCCGGCGGCACGCCCCAGACGGACGGCGGTGATCAGCGCCGCGGCGGGCGTGCTGCTCGCCGTGCTCTGGTCGTTCCACCTGGTCGACTCGGTCATCGGCGACACGGTCGCCGACGCCCTCCTCGGCCACGACGCGAAGGGCACCGCCATCAGCGGTACGGCGGCGGGGCTGCTGTTCGCCTTCGTGTCCGGCTTCGCCGGGACCTTCACCGCCTGCAACATCGCGATGGCGGCCTCGGTCGGCCCGATGAGCCAGGCTGGCGCCACCGGCCGCCGCCACGGCGTGCGGTCGCTGCTGCGGCCCGTCGCCTGGTTGAGCGTCGGCATGCTGGCGGTGTCGGCGACCTACGGCGCCCTGGGGGTGCTGCTCGGCGAGCGTCTGCCGCAGCTCTCCACGGACACCGTCGGCGGGATGCCCGTACGCCTGATCCAGTCCTCGGTGGTCTTCGGCCTGATCGGCCTCGCGCTGACCTACCTCGGGCTGGCGGCCCTCGGCCTGCTGCCGGACGTCTTCGCGAGCCGCCCGGTGGCGCGGGTGGTCGTCATGGGCGCCCTGGTCGGGGGCTTCCTGGTCGGTCGGCCGTACCCGCTGTTCAACAAGCTGTTCCACTGGGCGGTCGACACGGGCAACCCCGGGTACGGCGCCCTCGCCTTCGCCCTGCAGTCGCTGGGCAACGTCCTCATCGTCGCGGCGCTCTTCGCGGTCCTCATCCTGGTCAGCCGGGGGCGGTTCCTCGCCTGGATGGCGTCCCCGCGCCGCGCCGCGACCGTCACCGGCTCCCTGCTGGTCGCGCTGGGCGTCTTCACCGTCGTGTACTGGGACCTGCGGGTGCCGGCCATCTTCGGCATCGGCTGGTTCCCGACGATGCCGTACACCTGACGAGGGCGGCGGACGCGACGACGACGCCCCCGCTCCGGCCTGGACCGGGGGCGTCGTCGGTTCGGCTAGCGAGCGGTGCCGGGCACGGGCCCCGGGGCGGGCGCGGGACTGTCGCCGCCGGCCGCGGGCCGGGCGCGCCCGGCGGTGGCGGCCACCCATCCGGTGGTGATGAGCAGCAGGGCCGCGATGTAGGTGGTCATCACCGCCAGGCCGTGGCCGGGGATCCGGGAGCCGGCGGCGTCCATCCCGATCAGCAGGTCGGAGATCAGGAACAGCCCTCCGCCCAGGGCGACCCGACGGGAGACGCCGGCCGCGGCGGCGGCCATCAGGCTGAGCGCGAGGCTGTAGCCGAGCACCGGCACCCTCAGCGGGCCGAGGGAGTTCCACAGCACCAGGTTGGCCACCGCCCAGCAGGCGAGGTAGCTGGCGACCGCGACGACCGGCGGCCGCCGGTGGCGCAGGAAGGCGGTCAGGAAGGCCACCTGGGTGCCGAGGAAGCACCCCATGCCGACGAGGAACGCCGTCTCGCCCGACACCAGCAGCGCGACGTCGCCGCCGGTCGCGAAGACCAGCCCGACGGCGACGGGGTCGACGCGCCGGCGCGCCCGCAGCAGGTGGACCAGCAGCACCGGTGCGAGCAGGGGCTTGGCCAGCCACTGCAGGACGGTCGAGTCGACCGCGACGCCGATCAGCTCGACGACGGCCACCACGCCGAACGGCCAGAGGCGCCTCACCGGGCCACCGCCGGCTGCGCGTGCGGGGCGGGCTGCCAGCCCGGCCGGCCGAGCACGTAGCCGAGGCGGTGCCGCCAGGACGAGGCGGCCCGGGCGTCGGCCCAGATCGCCCGGTACTCGTGGGTCGCCACCCGCAGCGGGTTGTACGTGTCGATGTTCTTGGTTAGCCCGTAGCGGACGGTGGCCCGCTCGGGCTCGAAGGTGCCGAACAGCCGGTCCCAGACGATCAGGATGCCGCCGTAGTTGCGGTCGAGGTACTCGGCGTTGGCGCCGTGGTGGACACGATGGTGCGAGGGCGTGTTGAAGATCCACTCGACGGGGCGGGGCAGCAGGTTGATCCGCTCGGTGTGCAGGAAGAACTGGTACAGCAGGCTGATCGACTGCTGGAGGAAGATCATCCACGGCGGGATGCCGAGCAGCGCCAGGCCCAGCCAGAACGGTATGGACGTCATCGGGGTCCAGCTCTGCCGCAGGGCCGTGGAGAGGTTGAAGAAGACGCTGGAGTGGTGCACCACGTGCCCGGCCCAGAGCAGCCGCACCTCGTGGTGGGAGCGGTGGAACCAGTAGTAGGCGAGGTCGTCGGCGAAGAACAGCAGCACCCACGTCCAGACGCTGGTGGGGGAGAGCTGGATCGGCGTGACGGTGTACGCGGCGGCGTAGAGGCCGATCGTCGCCAGCTTCCACGGCACGCCGATGACCTGGCTGCCGGCGCCCATGGTCAGGCTGGTGGCGGTGTCGCGCAGCTCGTACCCGCGTTCGTCGTCGTCGGGGGCGAACCGGTAGGAGAGTGCCTCGACGACGATGAGCAGCAGAAACGCCGGTACGGCGTAGAGCACGGCGGGGATCATGCCCGGGCTTCCCTTCTCGGTGCTGCGACGGGGGTGGTGAGGGGGGCGGTGAGCAGGGCCCGTGCCTCGCGGGCGGCGTCGGCGGCCCGGCCGGTCACGACGGCGTCGGCGAGCCGGCGGTGGCCCGCGACGTCGAGCAGTTCCGCGGCGCGCCGCTCCGGGGGCACCTCGCCGACGGCGAGCGCGCCGGCCACGAGGCTGTTGAAGGCCAGCAGGTAGGCGGTGTTGCCGGAGCCGGCGACGATGTGCCGCCAGAGCACGATGGTGGCCTCGCCCATCCCGGGCAGGTCCGGTTCCAGGCCCGCGTACTCCTCGACGGCCCGCAGGATCGCGGCCCGGACGTCCGGGCCGCCGCGCTGCGCGCAGAGCCGGGCCGCGTCGACGCCGATGCAGGCCCGCATCTCCAGCATGTCGCGGACCAGGGTGTCCACCGGGAGGGTGTCGTGGAAGCGGGTGAGGGAGAGGGCGAGGTCGAGCCCGGCGTGCACCCGCCAGTCCAGCACCCGGGTGGCGCCGCCCTGGCTGACCCGCACCAGGCCGAGCTGCTGCAACCGGCGCAGGGCCTCCCGGACGGCGTGCCGGTTGACCCCGAAGGTGGCGGCCAGCTCCCGCTCGCCGGGCAGCGCCTCGTCCGGGCGGTAGACGCCGCTGACGATGGCGTCGCGGATCTGGCCGAAGACGTGGTCGGAGACCGAGGAGCGGGGGACGGGAGCGAAGGCCATGCCGAGGAGTGTGGCGCAGCACACATCAACCCGTCAACTGGTTGGACCAGTGGATGTCGGGGCCGCCGCCCGGTCCGGCGACCGCCGCCCCGGCCAGCGTGAGCGGCCCCCGGTCAGTCGTCGATCGTGACGCTGGTGATCCAGGACGGAGGCTGCGGCGCACCGGCACCGATCAGCCCCGCGACCACCCGGGCCGACTCCGGCGGCGCGGCCGGCCACGGCGTCAACCCGTCGGTCAGCACCACCACGACGTGTGGACGACCCGTCAACGCGGCCTCGATCCCGACCCGCATGTCGGTGCCGCCGCCGCCGGCCAGCCGCACCTCGCCCACGGTGTGCACCCGCCGTACGACGTGCACGGCCGCGTCGCAGGAGAGCACGGTGACCCGGTTGCCGCCGACGCCGACGGCCCGCAGCACCCCGGCGACCTCGGTCAGCGCCGCGGCGAGCTGCGCGTCACCCATCGAGCCCGACGTGTCCACCACGATCGCCACCCGGGGTACCGGCCGACGCAGGCTGGGCAGGACCACCCCGCGCGTGGCGGCGGACCGGCGCGACGGTCTCCGGTAGGTGTAGTCGACCGCGCCGCCGGCCCAGGCAGCGGCCTCGCGTACCGCGCCGGTCAGCGCCCGCCGCCAGTCCACCCGGGGTTCGAGCACCTGGGCGGCCCACCGTTGCCAGCCGGCCGCGACGGTGCCCCGGCTGCGGGCGTGGGCGCGTACCGCGTGTGCCGTCTCCCGGCGGATCGCCCCCGCCTCGACCGCGCTGACCCGCCCGTGCCGCCGCTCTCCCAAGGCCGGTCGAGGCCGTGCGCCCCGGAACCGCAGTCGGGCCCCTCGTGGCCCCGCACCCGCGCGGGCAGCAGCGGCAGGTACGCCTCGAACAGCAGGCCCGCCGGGAGCCCGAAGGTCGCCGGCTCGACCCGGTCGGCCGGCAGCGGCAGCCGGTCCGCGACCAGGTCGTCGTTGATCTCGCAGTCCTGGGCGACGTTGACGCGGTGCCGGTCGCGTTGCTGCCCCGCGGGCAGGCGGTCGGCGCGGCCGTGGTGGTCGCGGAGCAGGTGGGCGACCTCGTGGATCCAGACCGCCGCGAGCTGCGGCACCGGCAGCCGGTCGACGAAGTCCGGTGCGACGTGGCAGCGCCACCGCCGGTCCACCCCCATCGTGGGCACGTCCCGGGACTCCACCACCGTCAGGCTGTACAGCGCGGTGGCCAGGTAGGGCCGGTCCTGCGCCGCCCGGAACCGGGCCGCGAGCAGCTTCGTCCGGTCCAGCCGTCGGCCCTCGGGGCTCATCCGCTCAGGCGCCCCGAGAGCCCCAGCACCTCGGCGAAGGCGTGGATGGCCGGAGGCACCGGCCAGGAGGTGTCGCGCAGCGCCGCGAGGTCCATCGCGGCGCGCGCCGCGACGTCCGGCACCCCGGCCTCGACCTCCTTGCTGGCCAACGTCGCCCGCTTCCGCGAGCAGGCCGACGGCTTCTGCGCGCTGCTGGCCGCCCACGCCCCGGGCGAGGAGCAGCAGCGGGACCTCGACTTCCTGCTCACCCTCGGCCAGCTCTTCGCGTTGGTCGTCTACGGCCACCTGATCCTGGAGCAGGCCGAGCTGACCGGCCTGGACCGCGACGTGCTCGACGAGATCTTCGGCTTCCTGGTCCGCGACTTCTCCGCGTACGCCACCGAGCTGCACGGCCGGGCGGCAACCACCGGGGAGCAGGCCGCCTGGGCGCTGGCGCACGTCCGCCGGCCCGTGGCGGACCCGGAGCGGACGGCGCGGATGTGGGCGCGGGTGGCGGCGCTCAGCGGCGCGTACGAGATGCGCCCCTGACCGGTGCGGGCCGTGGCGGCCGGGCGTCGCGTGCCCGGTGCGGACGGTTGGCCGCCGTCGGCTCAGCCGGCGGCCAGCACCTGGTTCGCCGGCTGCGGTGCCGGCGCCTCGGCCGGGGCGCCCTCGCCGTCGCCGGGCCCGGTCGCCGCCGCGTCGTCGGTCCCGCCCGGCACCGCGTCGTCGGCGGCGCGCTGCACCGCCGCCGGCGCCGGTCGGTCGAGCCGGGACCGGGCCGCGACCTGCGGGTACTCCGCGGTCTCCGCGCCGCCCGTGGCGGCCGCCATGACCGCTGCCGCCGCCAGGTCGGCCACCCGCTTCGCCTCCCGCTTGACCCGGGCGCGGACTTCCTTGGCGTGCTGCTCGGCCGAGTCCGCGGCCCGGCGCGCCTCGTCGAGGCGGTGCAGCTCGTCGGTCAGCTCCTGCCGGGTCTCGGCGAGACGCTGCTGCACCTCGGCGAACTCGCGCTCGATGCTCCCGCTCTCCTGCCGCGCCTGGGCCAGCTGCTGCTGCGCGGTGTCCAGTTCGGACTGCATCCGGGCCAGCGCCTCCCGCCGGTCCCGGATGCCCTGCTGCGCCGCGGCGAGCTGCTGCTGGTGGGTCGCGGCCTGCTCGTCCACGTGCTGGCGCACCTTGGCCGCGTACTGCTGGGCCTCCGCGATCAGCGTCGCGATCTCCTGCTCGGCCGCCGTACGCTGGGCGCCGAGCTCCCGCTCGGCGGACGCGAGCTGCTCGGCGATCTCCTGCTCGGCGGCGGCCCGCCGCTCGTTGATCTCCCGTTCGACGCCGGCCTGCCACTGGCCGAGTTCCTGCTGGGTCTTCGCGCGCGCCGCCTGCACCTCCTGCTGGATCTGGGTGCGGGCCGAGGCCAGGAACGCCTCGGACTCGGCGCGGGCCTGCTCGACCTGCTGGGCGGTCTGCTCGTCGATCCGCTTCGCCTCCTGCAGCGCGTGGTCGTGGGCCGCCTCGCCGGCCGCCCGCAGCCGTTCCGCCGCCTCCCGGATCCGGGTGAGCTCGGCCTGGGCGCCGGCGCGGCGCTCCTCGTGTTCCCGGTCGTGCTCGTCGCGCCGCGCGGCCGCCTCCTCCGTCAGCTCCCGCAGCGTCGTGGCGGCCTGCTCGCGGGCCTCGGTGAGCACCCGCTCCGCCTCGGCCTCCAGCTCGGCGGCCCGCTGCCCGGCGGCGTCGGTGATGGCTGCGGCCTGCTTCTCGGCCAGGGCCAGGATCTGGTCGACCATCGGGCCGAGGTCGCGGAAGGACGCCCGGTCCGGCTGGGCCGGCCGGTCCCGCAGCTCGGTCGCCTCCGCCCGCAGCCGGTGCACCTCGACGGTCAGCTCGCGGAGCTGGGCCGAGGCCCGGTTGCGCTCGGCGGCCCGGGCCGACCGCTCGCCGTCGACCTGCTCGACGAAGCGGTCCACCTGCCGCTTGTCGTAGCCGCGCAGCGCGAGGTCGAAGCTCGGCCGCGAGGCCGCGTCCTCGCGTGCCGCGAACGGGTCGTCGCCGTGGGACATGCATCCTCCTCCGTACGATCGCGAGCGCCACGCCGGCGGGAAGTCCGCGCCACGGGCCGTGCTGTGGCGCCACGCTACCGTCGTGGCCGCGCCCGCCCGCGTAAAGGGTGACCCCACGCGGCGGCCCCGCGGACCGGGGTGGTCCGCGGGGCCGCCGTCGCCCGCCCGTGGCGGTGCCCCGCCCGGGGGGGCGGCGGTCGGGCCGCCCGACCGCCGCCCCCCGGGTCGCCTCAGGGGTTGATCCGACCGGCGCCGGCCCCGGCGGTCACGGCCGCCTTGACCCCGCTCGCGTCGTCGAGCCGGTACGGGTAGGGGATGGGGGCGACGTCCCCGGCGCTCTCCGGCGCGCCGGAGTTGGTGAAGATGTTGTTGCGCTGGACCAGGTCACCCGGGTCCGACTCGGCGTAGCCGACGGCGGTGGGGCGGGTGACGTTCTCGAAGTGGTTGCCCTCGACCAGCACCCCGGCGCCCATGGTGGACGCCACGCCGTAGTCCGCGCCGAAGTAGTAGTTGTTGAACACGTGCACCGGGTCACCGAACCGGACGCGCGGGTGGCGCTCCTTGCTCCCGTCGAACCAGTTGTGGTGGTAGGTGACCCGCAGGTGGCCGATGTCGGCGGTGTGCCCGTCGTCGTGGCCGAGCAGCATGCTCTTGGTGTGGTTCGTGACCCGGTTCCACGAGACGGTCACGAAGTCGGAGGCCCGCTTGACGTCGACCGCGCCGTCGTAGCCGCCGTCGAAGGTGTTGTGGTCGATCCAGACGTTGCGCGAGCCCTGCACGTTGATCGCGTCGTCGTCCCAGCCCCGGAAGGTGAGGTTGCGGACGATGACGTTGCTCGCGCCGCTGATGTTCAGCCCGTTGTCCAGGGTCGCGCCGCCCACGCCGAGCACGGTCTTGTTGCTGCGCACGTCGTTCATCGCGTCGGGCATGGTCAGCGACCCCGTGACCCGGATGACCAGCGGCGACGAGGACTCCAGGGCGTCGGCGAGCGCCTGGCCGTCGGAGACGGTGACCGTCTGGCCGCCGGCGCCGCCGGTGGTGCCGCCGTTCTGGGTGGCCCAGCCGACCAGGTCGCCGGCCGGCGGCGCGGTCGGCGTCGGGGTCGGCGTGGTGCTCGGCGGCGGGGTGGTGGCCGGCGGAGGGGTCGGGTTGCCGGGCGAACCCACCCGGCCGACGCCGGCCTGCGCGGTGACCACGGCCTTGGTGTCGCAGGCCGTGCCCACGGTGTACGCGTACGGCGGGTTGGTCACGCTGCCGCCGGTCTGCCCGGCGCCGGAGTTGACCAGGCAGTTGTTCCGGGCGACCAGCCGGCCGTCGCCGGAGGAGCCCTCCGCCAGGTGGTACGGGTCGTCCACGTTCTCGAAGTGGTTGCCCTCGACGATGACCCCGGCGTTCTGGGTGGACGCGACGCCGTAGTTGCCGGTGTTCAGGTAGTAGTTGTTGTAGACGTGCACCTGGTCGCCGAAGCGCACGCGCGGGTTGCGCTGGTTGGTGTTGTCGAAGAAGTTGTGGTGGTAGGTGACCTTCAGCCGGCCGGTGTCCTGGGCGGCGTTGCCGTCGTCGTGGCCGAGCAGCATGTTCTTGTCGGTGCCGTCGGCGTGGTTGTAGGAGACCGTCACGTACGACGAGCCGCGCTTGATGTCGACGCCGCCGTCCGCCCCGGTGGTCCAGGTGTTGTGGTCGATCCAGACGTGGTGGGTGAACATCTGCACGTTGATCGCGTCGTCCGCCCAGTTCCGGAAGTTCAGGTTCCGGATGATCACGTTGTGCACGGCGTTGGCCGGCGGCGCGGCGACCGCGTTGTCGATCGGCAGGCCGATGTTGAGGCCGCCGCCGGTGAACCCGGAGTTGGCGCCGACGCCGACGATCGTCTTGTCCGAGGCGACCTCGTGCATCGGGCCGGGCAGCGCGATCATCCCGCTGACCTGGATGACCTTCGGACCGCTCGACGCCGCCTCGGTGATGAACTGGCTGGCGGTCGTGACCGTGACGGTCGGGCCGCCGGCGCCGCCGGTGGTGCCGTTCTGACCCCACGCGTCGACCGAGGCCCAACCGTCGGCCACGTTGGGGCCGGGGTTGCCCGGGTCGCCGGTCGGCGTGGGCGTCGGGCCGGTCGGCGTCGGCGTGGGTCCGCCCCCGCCCGAGCTGACCTGCACGTTGTCGAAGTCCGCGCTGGCGTAGTAGGTCGCCACGCCGACCCGGCCGCTGGCGTACTGGGTGTCGGTCGCCTCGGTGAGCGGGGTGCCGTCGACGTAACCCTTGAGCGACCCGCCGGCCACGTCGAGCCGCAGGGTGTAGGTGGTGCCGGCGGCGACCGGCACGGACGCGGTGTCCAGCGTCGTCGAGGAGCCACCGGTCAGCCGCTTGAGCTCGACGGTGTTGTTGCTGCGCAGCGCCAGGTAGTAGTAGCTGGTGCTGCTCTGCACCCGGGCGAGCAGCGCGACGAACCGGTTCGACCCGTTGAACGCGGTCGGCCGGACGGTCGCCTGGACGGAGTAGTCGGTCCAGCTCGACGTGCCCGCCAGCGAGCGGGCGTCGCTGCTGGTGCTGCTCTGCCGCAGTGCCCGCGCGCTGTCGCCGGTCACCGACCAGCTTCCGCCGGAGGCCGTCCAGCCGGACGAGTTGCCGTCGGAGAAGTCGTCGGAGAAGAGCGTGTCGGCGTAGGCCGTGGTGGTCATGCCGACGGCGAGGGCGACCGCGAAAAGCGCGGCCCCGATCGCGGTGAGGAACCCTCGGCGATGCCTCCGCCGACGGGTGTCGGAGTGGTGCACGGGACCTCCCTGGTGGTGATCAAATAATCGATGAACATCGATGCCTTGGGGTGCGGTGCGCCGCGGACCGCCGGGCCGGTGCCCGGCGCCGAACCGGGTCCGGCGGCCCGCGCGGGGCGGGTCAGTAGGGGAGTCTGCCGGTGCCGGCGCCGGCCGTGACGACGGACTTCACGGTGGCCGGATCGGTCAGGGTGTACGGGTAGAACGTGCGCGGCTCCTGGACGGTGCCGCCCGCGTCGCCGGGCTCGCTGGTGCCGGCGAGCACGTTGTCGCGGGCGATCATCCGGCCCCGGTCTCCCGAGTAGCTGATCGACCAGGGCACCTCGACGTCCTCGAAGTAGTTGCCCTCGACCACGCAGCCGGAGTCGAGCTGGCAGGCCACCCCGACGTCGGTGTTGTAGACGAAGTAGTTGTTGAACACGTGCACGGGGTCGCCGTAGCGGACCCGGGGGTTGCGCTGGGGCGTGCGGTCGAACCAGTTGTGGTGGTAGGTGACCTTCAGGTTGCCGACGTCCTGGGCGGCGTTGCGGTCGTCGTGCCCGAGCAGCATGTTCTTCGTGTGGTGGTGGGTGTGGTTCCAGGACACGGTGACGTAGCTGGAGCCGCGCTTGACGTCGATCAGCCCGTCGTAGCCGTACGCCAGGTCGTTGTGGTCGATCCACACGTGGTGCGAGAACATCTGCACGTTGATCGCGTCGTCGACGGTGTTGCGGAAGTTCAGGTTCCGGATGATGACGTTGTGCACGGCGTTCGCCGGCGGGCTGGTCGCGTCGCTGACCGGCAGGCCGATGTTGAGGCCGCCGCCGGTGATGCCGGAGTTGGCGCCGACGCCGACGATCGTCTTGTCCGAGGTGACGTCGTGCATCGGGCCGGGCAGGGCGATCATCCCGTCCACCCGCACGGCCAGTGGGCCGGCCGTGCCGATCGCGGTGAGCAGCTCCGCGGCCGTGTCCACGGTGACGGTCGGGCCGCCCGCCCCGCCGGTGGTGCCGTTCTGGCCCAGCGCGTTCACCGAGGCGAACCCGACCGGCGGGGCGCCCGGGTCGATCGGCGGCCCCGTCGGCGGCAGGGTGGGCGTGGGCCCGCCGGTCGGCGTGCCGGTGGGCGGCGCCCCGGTGGCCGTGTCCACTGCGACGTCGTCGAAGGTGGCGCTGGCGTACGAGGTGGCCAGGCCGACCCGCCCGGCGGCGAACGCCCCGTCGGTGGCCTGCACCCGCAGCGTGCCGTCGACGTAGCCGCGCAGCGAGTTGCCGACCGCCTCCAGCCGCAGCGTCGCCCAGCTGCCGACGGTGATCCCGGCCGGGGCGGAGCCGAGCGACACCGGGTCGCCGCCGGAGCGGCGGACCAGCTGCACCCCGCCGCTCGCGGTCACCGCCAGCGCGTAGTAGCTGCTGCTGCTCTGCGCCCGGGCGATCACGCCGACGTGCCGGTTCGCCCCGGCGAAGCCGGTCGGCCGGACCCGGGCCTGCACCCCGTAGTCGGTCCAGGTGCCGGCGCCGGCCAGGGCGCGGGCGTCGCTGCTGGTGCCGGACTGCCGGTAGGCGTACGAGCCGTCGGTCACCACCGACCAGCTTCCGCCGGAGCGGGACCACCCGTCGGCCGCGCCGTCGGAGAATGTGTCGCTGAACAGGGTGTCGGCGTGCGCCGACGAGGTGGTCGCGAGCACCGTGCCGACGGCCAGGGCGGCGGCGGTGAGCGCCGCGCCGAGCAGTCTCGGTGTACGCGTCCGGGGACGGGGTGTCCGGTTCATGGTGGACCTCCTGGTGGTGGGGTGGGCACCGGTGGGTCGCCGTGCTGAGCGCCGGACACGGCGACCCACCGGCCGTCCGGCCGCCGCGCGGGACGACGCGGCGGCCGGCGTCCTACAGGGGCAGCCGGTCCGCGCCGGCCAGCGTCCCCACGACCGCCGGCACCGCGGGTGCCGGCAGCACGGGGCCGCGTCGCAGGGTCGGCGTCCAGCCGGCGTCCGGGGCCAGGTCCGGCTCATGCGTGGCGTTGTACGCGGCCACCAGGTCGACCGGGCGGGCCGGTTCTCCGGCGGCGCGGACCCAGTTGCCCCGGGTGGTGACGGCGGTGCCGCCCCAGTCGTAGAGCAGGTCGTCGGCCACGACGCCGGCGGCGAGGCTGAAGAAGTTGTTCTCGGCGACCACGGCGGACTGCACCCCGACGCCGATCGCGTACTGGAACCCGTCGCCGGTCAGCCGGTAGTGGTTGTTCCACACGTCGACCTGGCCGAACCGCACCCGGGGCAGCCGCTGGAGCACCCCGTCGAAGAGGTTGTGGTGCAGGCTCACCTTCAGCCGCCCGACGTCCGGGCCGACGGTGTTGGACGAGCCGATCAGCATGACCTTGTCCCGTCCGACGAACCGGTTCCAGGAGAGGGTCACCAGGCTCGCGGTGTGCGTGACGTCCACCGACCCGTCGTGCACCTGGTACGGCCGGCCGAGGTGCACCGGCTGGGCGCCGTCCGGGTTGTCGCCGTCGGTGAAGGTGTTGTGGTCGATCCAGACGTGCTCGCTGCGGCGCACCGAGATCTGGTCGTACTGGGAGTTCCAGTTGCCGGCGGCGCCGTCGGTGGGGGACCAGGCGGGGAAGCAGTCCCGGGCGTCGTCGAAGGTCAGGTTCCGCACGATCGTGTTGTGCGCGCCGTCGAGCATCAGCGTCAGGCCGGTCAGCCGCGCGTCGCGCAGGCCGACGATGGTGGTGTTCGGGCCGACGTTGATCTGGGTCTGCCGGGTCTGGTTCGTCACGGACCGCGCCCGCGCCGCCTCCAGCGGCCCGCTCGGCGCCACCCGCCCCCAGACCGCCGGGTCGTACGCCGCGAGGTACGCCGCCAGCGAGTACTCCGGGTCGGCGAGGTCGGCGCAGTCGAGCGGGGTCCCGTCGGGCCCCTCGAAGCCGTCGACCACGCCCCTGACGTAGATGATCTTCGGGGTGGCGTTGCCCCGGTTGGTGGCGTTGTCGCCGCCGAGGGCCGCGACCAGCTCGGCCCGGCTGGAGACCACGTGCACCTGCTCCGGCGTCGCCGCCGCGCCGCCGGTGGTGCCGGTGCCCTCAGCCGCCCAGCCGTCCCCGGCCGGCAGTGCCTGCCGGCCCAGGTGCCGGGCGGCCCAGGAGAGCCCGCCTCCGGTCGCGGCGGCCGTGCCGTCCGGAACCGGAGCGGCCCCGCCGTCCGGGGTCGCCGCCGCGCTCCCGGATGTCGCCGCGAGCGCGACGACGATCGTCGCCGCGCCCAGTGTCTGCTTCCACATCTATCGGACCACCTGTTCGTCGCCTGTTTGATATGTGGCAACGGTAGGTTTCGCGATTTATGCGAGTCAATGACAAACGTGTGCAGAAGTGTTGCAATTGATCAAATCGGCCGGTACCGTCCCGACCGCTCTCGGTCGGGATGACGCCGCTATGTCCGGTATGGACCCGCGCCAGGCGGGTGGTTCAGTTGCAGTGCGTTGCGGTCCCCTCCTGCCCGGTCAGGTCCGTGCGGTGCGGCGCCACCGCCCACGGCACCGCCAGCTCCGACAGCAGCGCGCCCTCGTCGGCCGCCCGGCGCAGCAGCCGGTTGATCCCGCGCACGGTCAGCACCCGCTGCGGGCCGTCGCCCGTGGCGGTGACGAGGTCGCCGCCCAGCGGCGCCGGCTCAGGCGCGGTCGTGACCGCCTCCAGCACCGCGGTGAACCCGGCGGTGCGCGCCAGGGACGCGAGCAGCGGCACCGCCGGGTCGGCCCGGTGGTCGAGGAGGTTCTCCAGCAGCCCGCGCCGGCCCGGCACCTCGCGCGGGTCGGCGTCGCCGGGCAGCAGCAACCGGTCGGTCGGGTACTCCAGCACGGCCCGGCCGGCGGTGCCGGTCACGATCACCTCCCCGGCGACGAAGTCCTCGCCCGCCAGGGTCACCGCCGCGACGATCGGCGGCCCCGAGCGGGACAGCACCCGCAGGGTCGCCGTGTCGTCCACCTCGATCGGCCGGACCCGGTAGCGCTCCACCTCGATCCGCGCGGGCTCCACCGGCCCGTCCCCGGCGGCCTCCGCGACCGCCAGGCACTGCATGACGGCGTGCGCCAACGGGTTGGCCAGCGCGCCGTCCAGCACCGGCCGGCCGTGCAGCGTCCGCCGCCCGGCCCACGGCGCCCGCGCGTAGTAGGCGTCGGAGCGCTGCCAGGCCGCCACCGTTGCGATGCCGGTGACGGTCCCGAGCCGCCCGGCCCGGACCGCGTCGGTCAGCTCCGTCAGCGCCGCCGAGCCGAGCGCCTGGAAGCCCACCTGGCAGGCCCGGCCCGTCGAGGCGAGGGCGGCGGCCAGCGCCCGGTGCTCGGCGGTGGACAGCACCGGGGGCTTCTCCAGCAGCAGGTCGGCGCCCGAGGAGAGCACGTCCAGGGCGATCGGCAGGTGGGTGTGCGGCGGGGTGCAGACCACCACCACGTCCGGCCGGGCCGTCCGCAGCATCTCCCGGTGGTCGGTGTGGACCAGCGTGCCGTCCGGCACCGGCGCCGCCGGGTCGTCCTCGACCGGGCGTACGTCGACCAGGGCGACCAGCCGCAGTCGCCCGGCGGCGTGCAGCGGGGCGACGACCCGCCGGTGCCAGCGCCCGTGCCCGTTGGCCCCGACGACCGCGACCCGGGGCCCGGCGCCGGGCGGGAGCGACCCGGCCCGTCCCGCCGCGGCCTGTGCGGCGGCCGTCACCGGGCACCCGCCAACGTCGCGGCCGCCCCGTGCCGTTGCAGGGCGGCCAGCCACCCGGTCACCTCGGCGCGCACGTCGTCGTCCTCGGCCACCTCGGCGGGGAAGACCTCGCGCAGCGCGAACACCGCGTCGACCGCCCCCGCCGGGGTCCCCGGGCCGGCGGCGAGCGCCGCCCGGATCTCCTCGGCGAGCGGATCGGCCAGCGGCAGGAGACTCCCGTCGTCGGCGTGGCCCTGGGCGAAGCGCAGCCAGGCGGCCACCACCAGCGTGGCCCAGTGCGCCGGCCGCCCTGCCGCCCGCAGGTCGGCGATGGTGTGCAGGATCCGCTGCGGCAGCTTCTGCGAGCCGTCCATCGCCACCTGGAGGGTGCGGTGGTGGATCGCCGGGTTGGCGAACCGGGTCAGCACCTCCTCGCCGTACGCGACGACCGAGACGCCCTCGGGCGGGCTGAAGCTGGCCGCCACGTCCTCGGCGACCAGGTGCCGCAACACCGTCGTCAGGTGCGGCAGGGCCAGCGCGTCGGCGATGGTCTCCCGGCCGGCCAGCGCGCCCAGGTAGGCGGCGGCCGAGTGCACGCCGTTGAGGGCGCGCAGCTTCAGCCGCTCCCAGGGCCCCGCGTCGGCGGTGAGCACCGCGCCGGCCCGCTCCCAGGCCGGCCGGCCGCCCGGGAAGTCGTCCTCGACCACCCACTGCCGGTACGGCTCGGCGACCACCGCCGCCAGGTCGGCCACGCCCAGGGCCCGCTGGGCGTCGGCGAGGGTCTGCGCCGTGCTGGCCGGCACGATCCGGTCGACCATGGTGCCGGGGAAGCTGACGCACTCCCGCACCCAGCCGGCCAGCGGCTCCGGCACCCCCGCGTACGCCACCGACTGCTCGACCAGGCCGCGCAGCCGGCGGCCGTTCGCGGGCAGGTTGTCGCAGCTGACGAGGGCCAGCGGCGGGCCCTGCGCGGCGGCGCGGGCGAGCAGCCCGCGCAGCAGCAGGCCGGGTACGGTGACCGGCGCCCGGTCGGTGCGCAGGTCGGCGGCGACCTCCGGGTCCGGCCGCAGCCGCCCGGTCACCGGGTCGAGCTGGTACGCCTTCTCCGTCACGGTGAGGGTGACCACCCGGATCGCCGGGTCGGCCAGCAGCGCCACCACGCCGGCGGGGTCCCCCGCGGCGTGCCGCGTGCCCGCCAGCGCGCCGACCACCCGGGTGTGGCACCCCTCGGCGCTGGTGGTGGTGACGCTGAACAGATTGTCCTGCGCGGCCAGCGTCGTCACCACGTCGGGGTTGCGCGGCGCCACGCCGACGATGCCCCAGTCACCCCCGGCGCGCGCCATCGCCTCCTCGGTGTACACCGCCTGGTGGGCGCGGTGGAACGCGCCCAGTCCGAGGTGGACGATGCCCGCCGGCACGCTGCCGGGGCGCAGCAGCGGGCGGCTGTCGGTCGGCAGCCGGCGCAGTGTCGCGAGACCGAGCCGCGCGGCGCCGACGGTCACCGCCACACCGGCCCGTCCGGGAAGCGGAACTCGGCGATCGACTCCGCCTTCATCGTGGAGCTGTAGCCGGGGGCCTCCGGCAGCAGGTAGCGCCCCTCGCGGGTGCGCACCGGGTCGACGAAGTGCTCGTGCAGGTGGTCGACGTACTCCACCATCCGGCCGTCGAGGCTGGTGCCGACCCGCAGGTAGTCGAAGACGGCCAGGTGCTGGACGTACTCGCACAGGCCCACGCCGCCGGAGTGCGGGCAGATCGGCACCCCGAACTTCGCCGCCATCAGGATCTCGGCGAGGACCTCGTTGACGCCGCCGACCCGGCAGGCGTCGATCTGCATCACGCCGATCGCCTCGGCCTGGAGCAGCTGCTTGAAGATGACCCGGTTGGCGGCCACCTCGCCGGTGGCGACCCGGCACCGGCCGTCGGTCAGCCCGGTCACCGCCCGCGCGATGCGGGCGTGCCCGAGGATGTCGTCGGCGTGTGTCGGCTCCTCGATCCAGTACGGGTCCACCTCCGCCAGGGCGGTCATGTTGGTGATCGCCTCGTCGACGTCCCAGACCTGGTTGGCGTCCATCATCAGCAGCGCGTCCGGCCCGATCACCTCCCGGATGATCCGCGCCCGCCGCAGGTCGTCGGCCGGCGGCCCGCCGACCTTCATCTTCATCGCCCGCCACCCGTCGGCGTACGCCTGCCGGGTCAGCGCCCGGACCTTGTCGTCGGGGTAGCCCAGCCACCCCACCGAGGTGGTGTACGACGGGAACCCGTCGCGCTCCAGTTCGGCGCGGCGCTCGTCCAGCCCGACCAGCCCCTTGTCGAGGATGGCCGCCGCCTCGTCCGGCGTGATGGCGTCGGTGATGTGGTGGAAGTCGACGCTGGCCACCAGCTCCTCGGTGGGCAGCTCGGCGAGCAGCTGCCACATCGGCTTGCCGGCCAGCTTGGCCCGCAGGTCCCAGACCGCGTTGACCAGCGCGCCGGTGGCCATGTGGATGACCCCCTTCTCCGGGCCCAGCCAGCGCAGCTGCACGTCGGCGCTGAGCGAGCGCCAGAACGCCACCGGGTCGGCGAAGATCTCCTCGACGGTGCGGCCGGTCACGTGGTGGGCGAGGGCGTGGATCGCCGCGCAGGTCAGCTCGTTGCCGCGACCGTTGGTGAAGGTGAACCCGGCCCCGGTGACGCCGGCGTCGGTGCGCAGCTCGACGTAGCTGGCCGAGTAGTCGCCCCGGTTGATCGCGTCCGAGCCGTCGCCGGCCGCGGCCGTCGGGAACCGCACGTCGTGCACGTCGACGGCGGTGACGGTGACAGTCACAGGACATTCTCTCCGATCTTGAAGACCTTCTTCGGGAGCCGGTACGCCAGGTCGACGATGGTCTCGGCGGCCTCGTCCTCGCCAAGGCGGTGCTCGGTGACCAGCCGGGCCAGGTAGGCGGCGTCGACCCGGCGGGCCACGTCGTGGCGTACCGGGATGGAGCAGAACGCGCGGGTGTCGTCGACGAACCCGGCGGTGTTGTAGAAGCCCGCGGACTCGGTGACCGACTCGCGGAACCGGCGCAGGACCTCCGGCGAGTCCAGGAACCACCACGGCGCGCCGAGGTAGAGGGCGGCGTACCCGCCGGCCAGCGGCGCGAGTTCCCGGCTGAAGGTGTACTCGTCGAGGGTGTAGAGCACCACCCGCAGCCGCGGGTCGTTGCCGTACGCGTCCAGCAGCGGGGTCAGCGCGTGCAGGTACTCGGTGGCCTGCGGCAGGTCGCCGCCGACGTCCCGGCCGTGCCGCGCGTACAGCCAGCGGTTGTGGTTGCGCACCGCGCCGGGGTGCAGCTGCATGACGAGGCCGTCGTCCAGCGACATCCGGGCGAACTCCAGCAGCATGTGTGCCCGGAACGTCTCCGCGTCGGCCGCGTCGGCGACCCCCCGCAGGCCCTTGTCGTAGAGGCGCGCCGCCTCGTCCGCGCCGAGCGCCAGCGTGCGCGCCGTCGGGTGGCCGTGGTCGGTGCAGGTGGCGCCGGCCGCGATGAAGGCCGCCCGCCGCTGGCGCAGCGCCGCCAGGTAGCCGGCGTACGTGCCGGTGTCCTCGCCGGTGATCTCGCCGAGCCGCGCGACGTTCCCCGCCCAGCCGTCGAACTCCATGTCGGCCACGTTGTCCGGCCGGAACGTGGTGATCACCCGGCCGCCCGGCCCGCCCCAGCCGTCGGCGGCGAGCTTGGCGTGCTGCCCCAGGTCGTCCAGGGGCGACTCGGTGGTGGCGAGCACCTCGATGCCGAACCGCTCGAACAGCGCCCGGGGCCGGAACTCCGGCTCGGCGAGCCGGGCCGCGAGCTCGTCGTAGACGGTGTCGGCGGTGGCCGGCGAGAGCGGGGTCCGCACCCCGAACACGTCGGTGAAGGTCTGCTCCAGCCAGAGCCGGGAGGGGGTGCCGCGGAACAGGTGCCAGTGCGCGGCGAAGCGCCGCCAGATGGTGCGCCCGTCGGCCTCGGAGGGGCTGCCGTCGACGGTGGGCACGCCCAGGTCGGCCGGGGGGACGCCCTGGCTGAGCAGCATCCGGGTGAGGTAGTGGTCGGGCACGATGAGCAGCCGCGCCGGGTCGGGGAACGGGCGGTCCTCGGCCAGGATCGCCGGGTCGACGTGCCCGTGCGGGGAGATGATCGGCTGGGGCGCGGCCAGCGCGTACAGCCGACGCGCCACCGCGCGCTGCGCGGGGTCGGCGGGGAAGAGCAGGTCGGTCGTGGGCACGGATGGGGCTCCTCGGAAGGTGTTCGCGGCTCAGGGGAGGTCGAGCAGGTCGGCGACCCGGACCGGGGCACCGGTGGTGAAGGACCGGTTCGCGGCCAGCCCGGTGAGCAGGGCGAGGGCGCCGTCGCGGGCGGTCGCCGCCCGCCCCATCGGGTCCGGCTCGCCGCCGATCAGGACCCGGGCCATCCGGGCGTCGGCGCCGCCGTGCCCGGAGCGGGTGTGCCCGGACACGGGTACGACCTGCGGCGGCGCCCAGAACGGCCGCAGGGTCAGCGTGGCGGAGCCGGCCTCGGCGGCGGCCTCGTCGCCGTGCAGCGCCGCGCCCTTCAGCGCGCCGGCGGACGCGGGGCTGACGTGGTCGCTCTCCACGACCTCCAGCTCCAGCCGGCCCCGGCTGCCGTTGACCATGACCCGGTAGCCCTCGTACGGGGCGTACGCGGTGAGGTGGTAGGTCATCGTCGCGCCGCTGGAGTAGCGGGCCAGCACCGCCATGTCGTCCTCGATGTCCACGCCGGGGGCGAAGACGTTGCGGTCGCGCTGGTAGCCGTCCTCGGCCTCGGCGTCGAGGTAGAGCTCGCGCAGTTTCGGGTGCGCGTCGAGCCGCAGCGCGAACGGGTCGTCGTCGGCGGCGGGGGAGCCGTGCGCCCGGTCGTAGTCGCGGGCGTAGCCGTGCCGGCGGCCGGCCTCGCCGTAGAAGAACAACCGGCCGGTGGCGTACACCTCGACGGGGGTGGCGTCCAGCCACCAGTTGACCAGGTCGAAGTGGTGCCCGGCCTTGTGCACCATCAGCCCGCCGGAGTGCGCCTTGTCGCGGTGCCAGCGGCGGAAGTAGTCGGCGCCGTGCCGCACGTCGAGCAGCCACTCGAAGTGCACCGAACCCACCTCGCCGGCGGCGCCGTCGGCGAGCAGCTCGCGCAGCTTCTCGTGCAGGGGGTTGTAGCGGTAGTTGAACGCCACCCGCACCTGCCGGCCGGTGTCGGCGACCGCGTCGAGGATCTGCCGGCAGCCGGCGGCGTCGACGGTCATCGGCTTCTCGGTGATGACGTCGCAGCCGGCCCGCAGCGCCGTGTCGACGTGCGCGGCGTGGGTGTCGTCCACGCTGGTCACCACCAGCACGTCGACGCGCTCCTTGCCGAGCATGGCGGCCAGGTCGTCGGCCCGGTACGTCGGCACCGGCGGGTGCCCCAGCTCGCCGAGCCACCGGTTGTGGGCGTCCATGCGGGCCTGGTTGACGTCGGCGAACGCGACGAGTTCGGCGGTGTCGGCGTGGTCGCGCACCAGCGCCCGGACGAACATCTCGGCCCGGGACCCGGTGCCCACGAGGGCGTGGCGGACCCGCTGACCGGTGCTGGACGACATGGCGACCGCCTCTCGGTTGCTGCAAAGGTTTGCAGCGAAATAACCACGAGCCGCGCGGCGTCGTCAACGATCGATGCCAAACCGGCGGCATAGATCCGTTTTGATGCGTATTTGAGCACATGATGGGAGCGTGGCCGAAACGCATCTGTAACCATCGACCGTTGACACCGGCACAACCGTTTGCATTAATTGGCGACACCTGACGTGACCCCAGCCACACTGGACGAAGGGCCCCGCCGTGCCAGCCACCATCCGAGACGTCGCCCGGGCCTCCGGCGTGCACATCTCCACGGTCTCCCGCACGTTCTCGGCCCCGCACCTGGTCAACCCGGAGACCCGGGGCCGGGTGCTGGCCTGCGCCGAGGAGCTCGGCTACCGGCCCAACCGCGCCGCCCGCGCCCTGATCACCGGCCGTACGCACAACATCGGCCTGATCATCGCGGACATCGCCAACCCGTTCTTCCCGCCGCTGATCAAGGCGGCGGAGAGCCAGGCCCGGCAGCGCGACTACCACGTGTTCGTGGCCGACACCAACGAGGACCCGATCGCCGAGGAGGAGCTGGTCCACGCGCTGGCCAAGCAGGTGGACGGGGTGCTGCTGTGCAGCCCGCGGATGAGCAACAGCATGATCGAGCAGCTCAGCCGCGAAGTGCCGCTGGTGGTGATAAACCGGCAGGTCGCCGGCCTGCCGTGCGTCACCATGGACGTCGGGCAGGGCGCCCGGTCGGCCATCGAGCACCTGCTCGGCCTCGGGCACCGGCGGATCGCGTTGCTCAGCGGGCCGCGCGGCTCGTGGACCAGCCGGGAGATCCGCCGGGCGGCCGGCGTCGCGGCACGGGCCGGCGGCGCCGAGTTCACGGTGCTCGGGCCCAACCAGCCCACCGAGACCGGCGGCGCGGCCCTCGCCGAGCAGGTCCGCCGCAGCGAGGCCACGGCGGTCCTCGCCTACAACGACCTGATGGCGATCGGCCTGATCGAAGGGCTCGACGCCGTCGGGGTGCGCGTCCCGCAGGACGTGAGCGTCGTCGGCATCGACGACATCGCCCTGAGCCGGCTCACCCGGCCCAAGTTGACGACGGTGGCCACGCCCAACGCGGCCGCCGGCCGGACGGCCGTCGACATGCTCCTGCAACACGACACCGTCGCCGCCCGTGGCTCACGTGGCGGCCGGGGTGTCACGAGTGACGACCGTCGTACCACCGCACAGGTAATGCTCCAGACCGAACTGGTCATCCGCGACTCGACCGCCGCCGCGCCGGCGGACGGTCGGAACCGCCCCGACGCCGAGTTGGTCACCCCGGGCCCGCATCGCCTTGCGGGCCCGGGTCGCCCGACCGCGGCCACCGGTGGCGTCGTCGCCTCCTAACGCCAAGGAGTGAGCGCACATGCACCCCGCAACGCCCCCCACCACTGGCACGCACGCCGTGCCCGTTCACCGTACCCCCGTCCGCCGACGGCGGCTGATCCGCGGCCTGCTCGCCGCAGTCGTCGCCCTGCCCCTGGTCCTCGGTGCCGCCGGCTGCGGCGACGACGAGGCCAGCACCGACCCGAACGCCCCGGTCAAGCTCTCGGTCTTCTGGTGGGGCGGTGAGGCGCGGGCGAAGCTGACCGAGGAGGCCCTCGCGCTCTACACCAAGAAGCACCCGAACGTCACCTTCGAGAAGACCTGGCAGGCCAACCAGGGCTACTTCGACAAGCTGGCCACCCTCACCGCCGGCGGCAACCCGCCGGACCTCTTCCAGATCGACGACAACTACCTCGCCGAGTACGCCTCCCGCAGCACCACCCTCGACCTGACGTCGTACAAGGACTCCGGCGACCTCGACGTGTCGAAGTTCCCCAAGAGCCTCTGGCAGTACGGCGTGGTCGACGGCAAGCTCGCCGGCGTGGCGGCGGGGGAGAACACCCAGGGCCTGGTCTACAACAAGACGCTGCTGACCAGGAACGGCCTGCCCGAGCCGACCACCGGGATGACCTGGGAGGAGCACATCGCCTGGGCCGAGCAGGTCGCGAAGAAGACCAAGGTGCCCGGCACCCAGGACCCGAGCGCCGACTACAAGGCGTTCTGGGTGTGGCTGCGCCAGCAGGGCAAGGACCTCTACAAGGGCAAGGAACTCGGCTTCACCGCCGAGGACGTGACCAAGTGGTTCGACCTGTGGAAGGGGGCCCGGGACCGGGGCGCCACCCCCACCCCCGACGTCATCCACGAGGGCAACGCCACCGACATCACCAAGCAGCTCGTGGTCACCGGCAAGGCCGGCACCAGCTGGGTCTGGGTCAACCAGATGCCGGAGCTGAAGAAGAACACCAAGGACGAGCTGGGGGTCATCGCCTACCCCGGTGACCCGAGCGCCCAGTGGGCCCGCGCCTCGATGTACTGGTCGGTGTTCAAGGGCAGCAAGCACCGGGACGTGGCGGCGGACGTCATCAACTTCCTGGTCAACGACCCCGAGGCCGTCAAGATCCTCGGCACCGACCGGGGGCTGCCGTCCAACCTGGACCTGCGCCGCGTGGTCAGTGACGACGTCGCCGACCCGGCGATGAAGCAGTCGATCCAGGTCGAGTCCGACCTGGCCCAGAAGTTCGGCGAGGCGCCGCAGGTCCCGCTCAAGGGCCACAGCAAGGTCCGCGCCGAGCTGATCAAGGCCGCCGAGAACGCCCAGTACGGCCGAATCAGCTCCGCCCAGGCGGCGGAGCAGTTCATCGCCGCCTGCAAGTCCGCCATCGCCTGACCTGAGGCCTACGGAGAGGAACCGGCTCGTGGCTCTGACCACGGCGCCCGACCCGACCCGACGACGTACCGGATCCGTCCCGACCCCCGCCGGCAGGCGCGGGGTCGGGCGGGACCGGCACGGGGACGGTCTGGCCGGCTACGTCTTCCTGTCGCCCTGGCTGCTCGGCCTGCTGGCCGTCACGGCGATACCCATGCTCCTGTCGCTCTACCTGAGCTTCACCAACTACGACATCCTCACCCCCTTCTCCGAGGTGGAGTGGGTCGGGTTCGCCAACTACGAGCGGATGTTCACCGCCGACCCGTCGTACTGGCACTCGGTGCGCGTGACGCTCACCTTCGCCCTGATCGCCGTGCCCCTGAAGCTGGCCGCCGCGCTCGGGGTGGCCCTGCTGCTCAACCGTGCCTGGCGCGGCGTCGGGCTGTTCCGCGGCCTGTTCTACCTGCCGTCGCTGCTCGGCGGCAGCGTCGCGCTGGCCATCGTCTGGGTGAACATGTTCAACCGCGAGGGCGCGTTCAACTCGCTCCTGGGCTTCTTCGGCATCGAGGGCAAGCCGTGGGTCAACGACCCCGACTGGGCCCTGGAGACCCTGATGGTGCTCGCCATCTGGCAGTTCGGCGCGCCCATGGTCATCTTCCTGGCCGGCCTCAAGCAGGTGCCCACCGAGCTCTACGAGGCCGCCTCCGTCGACGGCGCCGGCAAGTGGCGGCAGTTCGTCGCCGTCACCCTGCCGATGCTCTCGCCGGTGATCTTCTTCAACCTGGTGCTGGAAACCATCAACGGCTTCCAGGGCTTCACCGCCGCGTTCGTGCTCAGCAACGGCACCGGCGGCCCGGTCGACTCCACCCTGATGTACACGCTGAACCTCTACATCACCGGCTTCACCGACCTGGAGATGGGCTACGCCTCGGCGATGGCCTGGGTCTTCCTGGTCGCCATCGCGATCATCACAGCGATCTTCTTCAGCACCGGGCGGTTCTGGGTGCACTACTCCGACGGGGAGGACCGGTGACGGCGACGGCAACCCCGGCGGCACCGGCGGCGGCGACCGGCCCACGCCGCCCGCGCCGCGCGGGCGGCGGGCAGGCCCTGCGCCTGCTCATCCTGATCGCGATCGTCGCGGTCGTGCTCTACCCGCTCTTCTGGATGATCGGTACGTCCCTGAAGAGCCAGGAAGAGATCGTCAACAACATCGGCCTGCTGCCGAACGAGTTCACCCCGGGCAACTACGCCGACGGGTGGACGAACTTCGACTTCAGCTTCGGCCGCTTCTTCCTCAACAGCGCGATGGTGAGCCTGCTGACCGTGATCGGCAACGGCATCTCCTGCCTGCTCGCCGCGTACGCCTTCGCCCGGCTGCGGTTCCGGCTGCGGGGCGTCTGGTTCGCCGTGATGATCGGGACGTTGCTGCTCCCCGGCCACGTGCTGATCGTGCCGCAGTACATCCTGTTCCGCAGCCTCGGCCTGGTCGGCGGCGAGTGGCCGTACCTGCCGCTGCTGATCCCACAGTTCCTGGCCACCGAGGCGTTCTTCGTCTTCCTGATGGTGCAGTTCATGCGGGGCATCCCCAAGGAACTCGACGAGGCCGCCAAGATCGACGGGGCGAACGCGTTCGGGATCTTCCGGCACGTGATCCTGCCGCTGAGCCGCCCGGCGCTCGTCACCACGGCGATCTTCTCGTTCATCTGGACCTGGAACGACTTCTTCCGCCAGCTCGTCTTCCTCTCAGACCTCGAGGACTACACGGTGCCGGTGGCGCTGACCCTGTTCATCGACTCGACGAGCCAGAGCGCCGTCGGCCCGATGTTCGCCATGTCGGTGCTGTCGCTGCTGCCGGTGTTCCTGTTCTTCGTGGCCTTCCAGCGGATGCTGGTGGAGGGCATCAACACCAGCGGGCTCAAGGGATGAGGCCGCAGCGGGACGACGGGCCGGGCCGGGACGACGGGCCGGCCCGCCGCGACTGGCGGGACGTGCTCACCGACGCCACGGACCTGGCCGTGCTCGGCATTGCGCTGACGCTGGCGGCGCTGCCGGTGGTCACCGCGGCGGCGGCCGTCGGCGCCGCGAGCGCGGCGGTGCACGACCGGTACAGCGTCGGGTCGTGGCCCCCGGCCCGGGAGAGCCTGACCCGGTACGGCCGGGGGCTGCTGCCCGGCGCGGGGGTGGGCGTGCTGGCCGTCGCGGCCTTCGGCCTGCTCGCGGTGGACGTGGCCGCGCTGGCCGGCGGCCGGGTGCCCGGCGGGGCGCCGCTGCTCCTGGTCACCGTCGCGGTGGCCGCCGCCCTGGCCGGGTACGCCGCGCTGGTCGTGGTGGAGGTCGGCCGCCGCGGCGGGCGCGGCTGGCGGGACGCCGCCCGCGCCGCCGCCGGCGCCTGCCGCGCCCGCCCGGGCACCTGGGCCGCCGCCGGCGGGGTCAGTGCCGTCGCCGCGCTGCTCGCCGTCCTGGTCACCCCGGTCGCGGTGCCCATCCTCGCCGGGTACGTGATCGCGGCCCTGCACGCGGTCGCCCGGCGGGTCGTGCTCACCCCGGTGGGCCAGTCGTGACCGGCGACGACCGGCAGCGCGCCGGCACCGGGAGCGACCGGCAGCTCAGCGTCGACGACGTGCCGGTGGCCCGGTACGTCGTCGACCCGGCGATCGACCCCCGGCACGGCCCCCGCCCGTACCTGCACCCCGTGCGGACCCTCGGCGGGACGGTGGTCACCGACGCGTTCCCGGCCGACCACGTCTGGCACCTCGGGGCGTCCCTGGCCGTGCAGGACGTGGACGGCACCAACCTCTGGGGCGGGCGCACCTACGTCCGCGACGCCGGCTACACCTGGCGCGACGACCACGGCCGGATCGCGCACACCCGCTGGGAGACCCTCGCCCCGCAATGCCTGGCGCACCGCCTGGAGTGGCGCGACCGGGCCGGGGCGGTGCTGCTCACCGAGCGGCGGGAGCTGGCCGCGCAGCGGGTCGGCGAGCGAGCCTGGGTTCTGGACGTCGGGTACACGCTGACCGCTCCCGCCGACCGGGACGTGACCCTGGGCAGCCCGGCGACCAACGGACGCCCGGGCGGCGCCGGCTACGGCGGCTTCTTCTGGCGGGCCGTCAGCGCGACGCCCGCGCGGGTGTGCACCGCCACCGCCGCGGGGGAGGAGGCGGTCAACGGCAGCGCCGCGCCGTGGCTGGCCTTCGCCGGCACCGGGCCGGACGGGGCCGCGTACACGCTCGTGCTGGCGGGGCTCGCGGAGGGCGACCGCTGGTTCGTCCGCACCGCCATGTACCCGGGCGTCTGCGTGGCGTTCGCCTTCGAAAGGCCCAGGACGATCGCCGCGGGTACGAGCCGCGCGGGGCGGCACCGCGTGGTCGTCGCCGACGGCGCGCTCGACCAGTCCGGGGCCGCCGCGCTGGCCGCCGGGGAGACGGTGTGACGCGGCCCGCCCGCCCCCGGATTTGACGATCTTGTCGCGTGGGCGTAACTTTCTCTCTGCCAGCGCGGAACGGACGAAACGGGGCGATGCTCCGAGAGGCCGGGCGCGGAAACGAACGTCGGGGCCCAGGGGTCGTACTCCTCGGCTCCCGGACCGGGCGGTGCCCCGGATCCGCCGCGAGGCGGATTTGGCGAGGCGGAACCGACCGGGTAAGGTTCACGGTCGGCAGGGAGCCGGGCGGGCTCGCGGGAAACCGCGGAGCGGCCGGTCTGCTGAACTTCCCGAGAATCGTCGGCGAGAGCCGGCGTTGTCGGGATGCCCGGAAATGGGTTTGAAGTGGTGCGGATCGCTGCGAAGCGGTTTGACACGGCGGAAACCAGCGGGTAACGTAGTAAAAGTGCCCGGCGCGGGATGCGGCGGGGATGT